>CAZRMG010000301.1:0-4294 GCA_964601095.1 uncultured Melioribacteraceae bacterium
AACTTTAGCCCTTTTTATTGCCGGTGTCCAAAGATCATTAAGGAATGAGTAAACACTTTCTGAATTCTTTGCCATGTTGCGTTCGAGAACAAAATCCGCGAATGTTTTATAACCCAAAAGATTTGCTCTTTCAACCCGCAACGCTATAATGCGGGATACTATTTCTTTATTGTCAAATTCGTTGCTGTTGTTTCCTCGGTTTATATATGCTTTGAAAATATTTTCGCGAAGCTCTCTTTTTTCAGAATATTGAAGAAACGGAATGAAGCTTGGTTTTTGAAGAGAGAATGCCCATTTGCCTTCCATGTTTTTTTCATTTGCAAGTTCAGCGGCTGCTTTAATTACATCACTTGGAAGTCCCGCGAGATTATCTTTGTTATCTATTACAAGGGCAATTGCGTTAGTTTCTTTTAAAGCATTTTCACTGAATTTAAGTCCGAGCATTGAAAGCTCATCGTTTATTTTTCTTAACTTTTCTTTACCGGCATTGTCCAAAGCCGCACCGCTGCGGACCGCACGGATGTAATAATTTTCGAGCGTATATTTTTGTTCGTGATCAAGATTGAGTTTGTCGCGTTCGTTGTAAACCAATTTAATTCGTGTGAATAATTTGTCGTTCAGACTTATATCATCGCTGTGTTTTGAAAGCAGCGGGGTAATTACTCGATTAATTTTCTGAATCTCGTCGTTTGTATTTGCGCCGTTTAAACCGCTAAATACACGATTAACACGTGTTAAAAACTCGCCGCTTTTTTCCAAAGCTTCTATTGTATTTTGAAAATTTGGTTTTTCTGGATTGTTAATAATTGCATCAATCTCAAACTTTTCCAACTCCATACCGTGTTGAACAGCCGGTATAAAATGTTCATGTTTTATTTCATTAAACGGTGGTGTTTCGTAAGGCGTTTCCCATTTGTTGAAAAACGGATTTTCATCTTTTTGATTTTCTTGCGAATAATTTAATGTGCTCATAGTTGCCAGTATTATTAGTATTGAAAAAAAAGTTTTCATAACTCGCTCCGGAGTTTGTTCTGTAAATAAAATGTTTTTGTGTTTTTCTAAAATAAAATTAATAAATGAAAAACAAATATTACTATAATTCATTCTTCACAAGTTCTGCCAAGGCATCGATAAATAATTGCGAATCGTTGAGCCCCTTCATTACTATATAATTTTCAATTCCGCAATTGTCGGCTACGTGGCGGTATTCAATATCAAGTTCGAATAAAGTTTCAACATGGTCAGAGACAAAACTGATGGGAATAATCAACAAATTCTTTTTGCCTGCGGCAGAAAGTTCTTCAATCATTGTATCTGTTCCCGGTTCAAGCCATTTCATAGGACCGACCTTGCTTTGAAAGCATTGATGATGTGAATGACTGTAATTCCTTGCTTTCATAACTGCGTCAACAGTAGCTTTAATTTGGCTGCTGTACGGATCGCCTTTTTTAACAAGACTAATCGGAGTTCCGTGCGCACTGAAAACGAGCTGTACATTTTTCCTAATTTCTTCCGGGAATCTTAAAAGCGTTTCATCAATTCTTTGATTCAATGCTGCAATATATTTTTCGTTCGTTTCGTAATTACCGATATAAATCAATTTTGCTTTGTCGCCTTTGTAATACCTGTTCCATTCATTGAAAGATGAACCGATAGTTGTAATTGAATAGTGAGGATACAACGGCAGTAAAATTATTTTGTCGTAGTTACCACTTTCAATTTTTGCAACGGTTTCTTCGGTCAAAGGTTTCCAATATCTCATGGCTATATGAACATCGATATTTTCATTTTCTTGTCTTAAAAGATTTTCGAGCATTGAACGCTGAATTTCAGTCCATTCATTTATAGGTGATTTACCACCGATTAATTTATACTCTTCTGCAACTTTAGGAGCGCGCCTGCTGGAAATAAGCTTTGCTAAAAATTTTTGTCCGAACGGGAGTTTAAATATATCAGGGTCGCAAAATAAATTATACAAAAACGGTTCGATGGCTTCGAGCGAATCAGGACCGCCCAAATTCAAAAGTATAACAGCAGTCTTATTCATTAATAAATCCTTTCACTGTTTAATCGTAATAATGTATTATTGAATTAAATGACGGAGCGAATACCTGTAATTATTACGCTTCTTTTTTTATCGTCGATGTGATATATAATCCGCCATGTTCTGTAAGCTAATTCATAAACAATATTATTTGTTCCGACTTCTTGTTCAAATTTCTCAATTCGTTTGCGGCTTGTATCTATTGGCTCAAACTCAAGCTGCAGTTTAGCAAAGTTTACAAGATTAATATTTTTCTCTTTCTTAAGTTCTTCGCATTGCTTCAGGGCTTTTGGTTTGAAAATAACTTTATAAATACTATCGAAATTCTTTTTTACCCAACCCGTTTCAACATCGGGGAAAGAATCGGAGTAGGGTAGATAAGGTTTAATATCAATAACCGGCGAACCGTTGAGAATATCGGATTCCGAAATGTAAATTTTTAATCCTTCGATCTTTTCAAGTTTAACACAGCTCATGCCAATATGATTTGGTCTGTACGGTGCGCGGGTTGCAAACACACCGACTTTTTTCCTTGTATGCCTCGGCGGATTAACGAGTGGTTTCCAATTTTTATTAAGATGAAATTGATATAAAACCCAAATCCTTTCGAACCCATCAAGAAATTTCAGTGCTTGTTGAAAATTATTTTTTGGATTTAGTTCAATCACCGAAATGTTTTTACCGGCAAGGATACCCTGTCGAGGAGTTTCATACCGGCTTGTAAATTCTGAATGAACAATTCCGATAGGTTTAATTATCATTTCATCATTTATCAAACCGTTCTCGAATATTTTGCCTTATCTGCTTTTTGTTCGATGTACCAGTCAAAATTCATTGCAATATTTCTGATCAACAGTCTGCCCATCTGCGTAATGAATAATTTGTTGTCGCTTAATTTAACAAGTCCGTCATCAATAAACTCCTTCATACTTTCGATTGATGTTTTGAAATATTCAGTGAAATTTATCTTAAATTTATTCTCCACTGAACTGAAATCAAGTTCAAAGTCGCACATAATTTTGGTAATAACATATCTTCTTAATATATCATCATCTGTTAAATAATATCCGCGTTCAACCGGGAATTTACCGTCGTTCAAAAAATCAAAATATTCTTTTTCCTTTTTGAAATTTTGCGCGTAGATTCTTCCAATCTGACTAATGCTTGTAATTCCCAAAGCATAAAGGTCAGTGCCTGCGTTTGTACTATAACCTTGGAAATTTCTGTAAAGTTTCTTTTCGCGCAGTGCAATTGCAAGTTCGTCGTCGGGTTTGGCAAAATGATCCATCCCGATAAACACATACCCTGCGCTCGTTAATTTCTCAATCGTCATTTTTAAAATATCAAGTTTCACTTCGGGTTTCGGTAAATCTTCCGGCTTAATTAATTCCATGTGCTTTTTCATCCACGGCACATGTGCGTAATTAAAAACAGCTATCCGATCCGGCGAAATATCAATCGTAGCATCAACTGTTTTTTCAAATGTTTCGATTGATTGGAATGGAAGTCCGTACATTAAATCTAGATTAACGCTTTGGAATTTCAACTCACGTACCCACGAAACAACTTGCCGTGTCATTTCTTCGGGTTGAATTCTGTTCACTGCTTTCTGAACTTGTTCGTTGAAATCCTGAACGCCCATGCTGATGCGGTTGAATCCGCCGTTACGTAATGCAATTAAATGCTCTTTTGTAAGTCCGCGCGGATCGATTTCGCATCCTTCTTCACTTTCATTTTTGAATTCAAAATTTTGTTTTATGTATGAAATAAGATCGGAAATTTCATCCGGGTTTAAATGTGTCGGTGTTCCGCCGCCCCAGTGTAGCTGCGAAACCTTGCGGTTTGTTTTCAATAACGGTCGGAGTAAATCAATTTCATTCTTAACATATTTTACATATTCCTTTATTCTATCTCTGTTGCGTGAAATGATCATGTTGCAGCCGCAGAAATAACAAAGCGTATCGCAAAAGGGAATATGAAAATATAGAGAAAGGTCGGGAGGAGTTGTTTCGTTGTTTGTTCTTATTATTTCGTCAAGATATTTATCGTGAGTAAACGAATCGTTGAACTGCGGGGCAGTTGGATAACTTGTATACCTAGGACCGGGTCTATCATATTTTTTTATTAAGTCTAAATTTATTTCAAACATAAATACTCCTTTTAATCGCAGAGACATAATCAACAGAGGATCTCAGTTTACGCGTCTTTGTACTTTGCACGTAAATTTATTTTATACTTTCTTTTTTAATA
>CAZRMG010000302.1:0-4284 GCA_964601095.1 uncultured Melioribacteraceae bacterium
CTTGTCCGCTTGTATGCACTCCCGCCCCGATGCCGATTGTTGGAATTGAAATACTGCTGGTAATTTCTTTCGCAAGTTCGGAAGGAATCATTTCGAGCACGATTGAAAAACATCCCACTGATTCGAGAGATTTTGCGTCATCAATAATTTTTTGAGCCGTGCCGTTGCTTCCTTGAAGTTTGAAGCCACCAAACTGGTGAACCGATTGCGGAGTTAAACCGAGATGCCCCATTACCGGAACGCCCGATTTTACTACATGATTTATCATTTTTATGATGTCGCCAGCGCCTTCAATTTTAACTGCCTGTGCCCCGGCTTTCATGAATTTATCAACACAATCCATTAAAACTTTTTTCCCCTTTCTATGAACAAGAAAAGGAAGATCGGCAATTAGAAATTTATTTTGCAATCCGCGTTTAACTGCTGCAATATGATATGTCATCATTTCAATTTCGGCATTGACAGTTGTTTCAAAACCGTGCATAACCATTGCAGCGCTGTCGCCGACAAGAACTGCATCAACCTCGGTTTCATCGATTATTTTAGCCGACCAAAAATCATAACACGTTACAACGGAAATTTTCTTTCCGTCTTCATAAGACTTTTTAAAATTATTTATTGTTTTCATCTTAATTCAAGATGAGATTAGATACGGATTTTCGTTATTGTTTCTTAGAAAATGGATTTTGCGATTTTAAATCCGGTACCTGTCTCATGATCAAGTCCTATTTTGTTGGTTAAGCTTAGTAACCGCCCGGCATAGCGCCGGGTCGATTCTTTTTGCAGTGCAAAAGTAAAACACATAATTGATTAATCCAAAAATCAATTATGTATAAAATACTGCACTAAGTTTTTATATCTATAAGGTTGAGTTCATTATTTTGAATTCTGAACGAACATAACCGTTATTTTTTGCATAATTATAAAGCATGGCATATAGAATTTTTCTTGTTCGGTGTAAGCGCGAACGAATTGTACCGATAGGACAGTCTACAAAATCAGATACTTCCTTGTATGAGTAACCTTCAATATCACAAAGGATAATAATTGTTCGAAAATTATCCGGTAGTTTTGAAAGTACTTTTAAAATCTCATCATCAAAAGCATTGCTGAACGAATCTTGCTTAAAATGTACTGTTTTTACTTCTTCTGCTTTTATATTTTCATAAAAATTTTGTACATCATCGTAATTAACTTTGGATGGTTGTTTAATTTTATGACGATAACTATTTATAAATGAATTCTGCATGATCTTAAAAAGCCATGCTTTTGCATTTGACCCTTTTTCATACTTGTTAAAAAATCTAAATGCCTTAAACAATGTTTCCTGTAATATGTCTTCGGATTCGTCAGGGTTTCCAGTAATTTTCAAAGCATAATTTTTAAGAGCACTTATATGGGGAATTATTTCAGAATCAAAGTCGGAATATTTTTGTTTTGAGACTAAATCTTCATTCATCTTATCTTTCCTATTAGTTTTAAATGAATTCTATCTTACTTATCCAATATTGCTTCTCAATTCATAACTTTCATCGGAGTTATTTGATTTAATACTAATATTAGGTTTGCGGGTTCTCCAAACTTCTAGAAAAATAATTCGTTTTATAAGCCATTCTGCTTCTTTTAGTTCTTCGGTAATTTCTTTTTCAATTTCTTTGTTAACTTCTTCATAGACTTCCCCAAAATCTAGATTAACACTTCCGTGCTGCTGAATTATATTTTGTTTTACATCTGCGAGTTCATCAACTAGAATTTGATTCAACACCGTAAGTAATTTTTTATTGTCTTTCATTTATGTTCTCCATCTTTTTTTTCTATCACAAATATGTTTGATTAATTTTAACATGATTTCTTTCGATACATTTCCTAATACGATAACCAAAAATGTTTTATAAATCGCTGCTCCAAAGAATGATACAATCTGTTTGAAAAGTATTTTCTAAATTTTTCACATTTTCCCATCTTTTGGAAAAAATAAACTCACGATGTTTTATTAAGCTTGGAATTAGGAAAAAAATATTCCTCTTTGAAAAATTTTATGATGTGAGGCTTTTCCACACTATAAAAAAATAGGAACATCATTGCTTGATTCATACTCGCTGCAAAAATTCCGACTAAAGAAAAACTTAATAATGCAGTCCCATAACCATTAAGTTGTCCTACTCCATACATTGGATTTGATAAGTATTTATATGGTCCTTTTTTAATTATGCCGCATATAGGTCTGCCGAGAAACAGGTCTTTATAATAGTAAACATCAATACCAATCAGCATTGCCGACCATATATTTATTAGGAACCCGGTAATTATCCCAATTCCACCCAAAACGGTAAGAATGAACCTTAGGTTAACAACTTGTTCAAAACTATATAAACTTGTTTTATTAAGTAAAAGTGTAAAATTTAGAGCACTTAAGAAGAACATTAATGCAGTAACGGATTGGTAATATTCGAATCCTTTTATCTCACCAAATTTATTTTTCAGCCAATTCGCGATCCCATTTATTTTAAAGCTGTTAAACAAGAAAATGTACCTAATCATGAAATTGAAGAAAAAAATTAAAATCGCCGTTTCATCGGAAATGATTTTTCCAAGCCAATTATATAATATGATTAGTAAAAAAAATATAAAATATGAAATCATCCTTAATGGAGTTAATCTATCGACAAATATTCCTCCCATAGCTAAAAGGGTCAACAAAAATTTTTTCAATAATTTCATAATGTATCCCTTCTACTTTAATTAAAAATAATTAGCGCTTTTTCTTTTGTTATTAAATCTAGTCATGAATAAAGTGTAAAAATAAAACCGAGTATAAAAACTATAAGTCCTGTTGTTTTTATTATCATGCTAAAATCCTTTCATTATTATTTCTAATATTCATTTTATTAATTCTCAAAAATTTGTTCTAATGAACTTGATCATTTTTCTACTGAAACATTTAATTATTTCGAAATCAAGTTGAATTATGTTTATCAAGCCAGGCAAGCATTTCCTTAATACTCCCGGTAGCTGAAGCAATGCATGTATCCGCCGCGCCGTAATATATTTTTATTGAATCACCGTCTTTATCAATTGTATACCCGCACGGGAACACAACATTACCAACATCTCCGCGTTGTTCGTAAGATTCTTCCGGAGCGAAGAACCATTCTTTACTTCGCTTAATCATAACTTCGGGTTTTTTCAAATCAAACAATGCGAGGCCTAATCTATAAATACATCCTCCGCATGATTGTTTAACGCCATGATAAATAACCAACCATCCTTCCGGTGTTTCTATCGGCGGAGGAGAGAGACCAATTTTGTTTGCATCCCACCAAGCGCCTTTACGCGCATCCATCATTAAAATGTGTTTACCCCAATTTTTTAAATCAGGCGAATATGAAATCCACATATGCGCTCTCGGCGCGCTTACAGGGCGATGGATTAAAGCCCATTGACCGTCAATTCGGTATGGCAGCAATGCTGCATCTTTATCTTCAGGCGACATAATAACACCGAAACGTTCAAAGTTTTTGAAATCTTCAGTTAACGCCAAAGCAACCCCAGGACCATCACGTGTGTAGGCAGTATATACGATTACATATTTTTTAAATTCTTCAACGAATGTAATTCTTGGATCTTCAATACCCCATAATTCTTCAGGATAATTTTCAGGATCAGGTAATAGTGTTGGCTGAGGATCAATCAACCATCCATCAATGCCGTTGGCAGATCGGGCGGCACATAAGTGTGAAAGTCCCCGTCGGTCTTCAACACGACATAAAAGCAAAGTTGTACCATCTTGTAATAATGTAGCTCCTGCGTTGAACACACTGTTAATTGGATAAGGCCAATTCTCTGCTTTAAGAATCGGATTCAATTTACTGCGGTGAAAAAGTTCTTCGTGTTGATTGTTCATTTTAATAATTCCTTCTTTGATAAATGAGCCTGCTCTGCCAAACGTAATTCCAACAGCGATTGTAAAAAAGCCAATGTTGATTCGGCACCTTGATTTTCGTTCAACCGATCTGAATGTAAACCGTCTCGGCAACCGCCTGTTGTCGGATCATAGACGGAAAGATTTAAATCATTCCGACCGAGGAACCACTCGAATGCACGTCGAGCTTCTTTATTCCACTTTTTATCTTCGGTAATTTTAAAAGCTTCCAGGCATGCTGAAACCATTGTCTGCGCTTCAACCGGTTGTTGATCAAAACGAGCACGTTCGCCGCCCTTCTGATAAAAACCGTTTGATCCAATCGGTACAAAGTGTCCGGCATCTGCACAATGCAAATTTAC
>CAZRMG010000303.1:0-4256 GCA_964601095.1 uncultured Melioribacteraceae bacterium
GCTTGATTGCGTAAATGGTTTTAGTGATCATGCACATTGTTTAATATCCCTTAAAAGAGAACAAAGCATAAGTAAAATAGCTCAATTGATTAAGGGCGAATCTTCCTTTTGGATAAATAAAAATCTTAATCTAAAACAAAAATTTGTTTGGCAGGATGATTTCTGGGCTGTCAGCATTAGTGAAAGTCATTTGTTATCAGTAAGAGAGTATATTCATTCACAGGAAGAGCATCATAGAAAAAAATCTTTTTCGGAAGAAGTAGATGAGTTTATGAAGGAATATGGTTGGGATATTATTAAGGACAATGATTACAGTTGGCTTCAGCCAACTGATAACAAAGGCGCTAAAGACTCCGGGACTTTAGTCCCATAAACAATGCGGCTAAAGCCATAAATCATTTTTTCCTTTCGGTTCCCAATTTCCCTTCCTTTTCCGTTGACTAAAGTCAACGGCTATATGTCAACGGCTATAAGTTAACGGCCAATTGGAATTCAAATTTCCCTTAAATACAGCTTTATTTAAATCAATTATTTGCGATAATATAAAATGAATACTCAGCTAACAAAATACTGGTTTAATATTTGTATCAATATCACAGCAAAAAATAACCAATTGGTGTAATGCAAATAAATAATTAACTTTTTTTAATAATTTTCATAAATTGAAGCGGGTTAAATTGTTATTTTATCCCACATTAATGAATTAATAAGATTAATTATGATAGAAGTAAGATTTACAGCTTTACGTGTAAACGGGCAGACAGTTAGCGGCACTTTCAGCGAACCTACGTTTAAAGAAGCAAAACAAAAGATTCATAAGCTTGCCGAAAAGCACCAGCTTAAAATCAGTTCTATTGAAAAGAAAAATACTTACATCTACAAAATTAAACGCGGCAGCGAAAAACCAATTACCGGTGAACAGCGCGCTTTCACAAAAGATGAAGTTGTAAATGCATTAAGAAAACTCGGTTACCAGGTTATTTCAGTCAATAGAAAACTTTTAGATTTTAGTCCCAAACCGCCGACACAGGATATTGTTGCTTATGTAAAAATCAGTGCGGAATTGTTGGAACAGAAATTACCTTACAGCGAAGTTCTTACTTTGTTAATTAATGATATCGAGAATAAAACCTTACGAGAAACGCTAAGACAGATAAACAACGAATTGAAAAAAGGCGCCGATGGCGAAGCTACATTTATGAGGTATCAGGGCATATTCGGAAAGTTTACGGCGTACATGCTTGGTCTCGCATCTAAAAGCGGTAACATGGCGGAAATTTATAGAGCCACCGCAAAGTTTCTTGAAAGACGGCAGGAGTTTAAGAAAAGTTTAAGAAGCGCACTTATTACTCCTATGATAACATTGTTTGTTTTGTTTTTAGCCGTACTTTTTTATGTAGGATATATTTTTCCTGAAACTGCAAAACTGTTTGTGAAATTTAAAATCGAATTACCGCCGATGACAGCCGCGACACTAAAACTTAGTGATTTTCTGATCAATAATGCATTACTTGTAGCTATTGTTTGTATTGTTCCTCCTATCATTCTTGCATATTTCGCAAAGACAAAAGCGGGTAAATTAATAATTGATAAATACATGTTGAAAATACCCATCGTCGGCTCTCTCGTTCACAAAACTTTAATCGAAGTTTTCTGCCGCGTGTTTTATACTTTATACAGCGGTTCGGCGGAAAGTATCGAGCCGATAAGAATTGCTGCCGAGGCAACAGACAATAGTTATTTTGAACAGCAAATAAAAAATGTTGCAATACCGATGATGATTAAACGCGGAATAGGAATTACTGATGCGTTCCAGGCGAGCGGCGTTTTTACCGATACGGCGCTTTCAAGATTTCACTCCGGTGAAGAAACCGGTACAATTAAAAACACGGCTTTGCAGCTCGCAAATTATTATGAAAGTGAAACTGTATTCAGATTAAAAAATGTTATAGAAATGATCCAGGTGTTTATAGCTATGGTTATTATGATTGTTATGATTGGTTTAACATTGGTTAGCGCTGAGACTGCAACAATAAGTCCTAAATCACCGACGATGAAATAATAGGGTGGATTAATGCTCGAAACACAACTTGAAATGGCTGATAAAATCGGGTACCTTTTATTAAAGAAAGGTATAATCGATTCTAAAATTCTTGAACAAGCACTCAAATTAAAAGATGCAGATCTGCAAAAACAAAAACGAAATCTCGCGCAAATTCTTGTTGATGAATTTAAGTTCGATCATGATATTATTTTTAGAGAAGTCGCGGTTTTATATGCTTTCAAAGAATTGAATATTCATCCCGAAGAATTACCCGAAGAAAGAGTAAATGAAATAAAAGCTCTTATGAATAAACAAGGGCAGGATGTTCGTAAAATGTTGATTGAACATCGCGTTATTCCATTTAAGTTTGACGAAAGGCAAAGAGATAAATTAGTTTTAGCGGCTGTTGACCCAACCGATAGAAACCTTGCCAAAATTGCATTCACGCTAAACGCGAAGAAATACGAAATCAATTACCTCCGTAAAAGAGATTACGATAAATTAATCGGTATGCTAATCTCTTCGGAAAATGAATTTCTTAAAGCGATTGAAAATGCCGCCGAAGAAATGCAGATGCCGCAAGATGAAGCATCGATTAATGAAGATGAACTTGACGCCGAAATTAATAAAAGCGCATTGATAAATCTTATTGAAGCGGCTCTTGTTGAAGGAGTTCGCAAAGGGGTTAGCGATATTCACATACTTCCAAGATCGGCAAACAGAACTGAAATACATTTCCGCCTCGACGGTAAATTGCAGCTTTGGCACGCGCAGGAAAATACAATGCCCGAAGCTTTGATGGCAGTTGTTAAAGACCGTTCAAAAGGTATGGATAGATTTGAAAGGGAAAAAGCGCAGGACGGTTTTATTCAAAGAGAGATTGACGGACATATAATTCGTTTCAGAGTTTCTGTTCTTCCCACTGTCGGCACCGAAATTAAAAACAAATTTGAAAGTGTTGTAATAAGAATTCTTGACGATAGAAAAGTTATAAGAGATTTGGGCAAACTCGGCTTAACCGGTTATGCAAATCAAGCTTTCGTAAAAGCGATCAACCAGCCGCAGGGTATGATTATTTTAACTGGTCCTACGGGAAGCGGAAAATCTACTACTCTTGTCGCGGCTTTGTACCAAGTTATTAATCCGACAAAAAATGTTTTAACTGTTGAAGATCCTGTTGAATATGTTATAGAAGGAGCGCGCCAATTAAAGATCGGTTACAAAATGAATTTTGAACAGGCGATTCGATCAATCCTTCGTCACGATCCCGATATTGTTCTTGTTGGTGAAATGCGCGATAAAGAAACCGCCGAAACCGCCATCAAACTTGCGAATACAGGGCACTTAACTTTTTCCACTCTTCACACAAATGATGCGCCGAGCGCGGTTGCGCGTCTTTATAAAATGGGCGTTGAACCTTTTCTTATCGCTTATGCAATCAACATTATAGTTGCTCAGCGTCTTATCAGAAAATTGTGTGATTCGTGTAAACGAAAAGTTACAAATATAGAAGATGTTGTTGCGGGCGCGGGATTAAAAATAGAAGAGTGGCAAGGATTAGAAATTTATGAAGAAGTCGGCTGCGATAAATGTAATCATACAGGTTTTAAAGGAAGAATGGCAATTCATGAAGCGCTTTATTTCACAAAGGAAATTAGAAGATTAATCGTTCGTTCCGGCGAAGAAGTGGATGAAGAAGCCGTCCGCGATCAAGCAAGAAAAGACGGTACATTTAGTTTGAGAGACTCAGGTTTTGAAAAAGTTAAATTAGGTTTGACTTCTATACGTGAAGTCCTCGGCGCGACGATGGAAGATTAATCCGTTAAAACGGATTTATTAAAAATATTTTTTTCTATATTGTTAAGTAAAATAGAATGTTAAATACATTAATCTATTACAAATACGGTAATTGTTGATGATCAACGAAGCAAAACAAGTTCTTGCTACTTTTGCCCAAAATATACCTTCAACAATATTGGGCCCGGAAAGAGTCCGCTTCATATCGGAAAACATAAACTCAATTCCACAAAATCAAAAATTATTAATCATCAATCTTGTTAATCATATACTATCTGCAATGATTGACCGGAATGCTTCCGATGTTGAAATTGGCGGAGTGGGCACACAAGGATTTATTTGGTTTAGGATTTTCGGCAATAAAGAACGTGTTAAAGATTTACCTCAATTAACCGAAGACGAATCGGCGGTATTG
>CAZRMG010000304.1:0-4244 GCA_964601095.1 uncultured Melioribacteraceae bacterium
GGAATTATTTCAACAGGTATGTCCACCCGCGATATTGCAATTACTCCCGACGGCAAGGAAATTTATTTTGTTGTGTTCGGACTCTCTTTTACATTCAGTACAATTTGTTTTACAAAAGAAGTTAACGGAATTTGGACGAAACCTGAAGTAGCATCCTTTGCAACGGATTCAAAATACAAATATATCGAACCGTGTATTTCTCACGACGGCAGCAAAATATTTTTTGCTTCGAATAAAACAAGCAATGATTCCACAAGCGGTAAAAACGATTTTGATATTTGGTATGCCCAACGAAACGGTAATGATTGGGGTGAAGCAAAAAATCTTGGCAACCCTGTCAGTACATCCGCGCCGGAATTTTTTCCTTCATTAACAAAAGAAGGAACAATTTATTTTACACGAGAAAACGCTAACGGAACTAATTCCATTATGCGCTCTAAATTTGAAAACGGTAAATTTTCCGAACCGGTGATTTTACCCGAACAAATTAATTTCGGCGTTGATAGGTTTAATGCGTTTATCGATCCCGATGAAAAATATTTGATAGTTAGCGTGTTCCGCGCAAAGGATGGATTGGGCGCAACCGACTATTACATTGTTTTCAGAAATACAGATGATACTTGGAATGAACCGATTAATATGGGAGACAAAATAAATACAACTTTCAATGAATACTCGCCGTATGTGTCGCCGGATGGAAAATATTTTTTCTTCATGTCTATGAAACCCGATGAGTCGCTTTTTAACGGTGATAAAAAATTTACTTTTGAAAGAATAAAAACTATTTATGAAAGTCCCGGCAACGGAAACGCAGCTACATATTGGATAGATGCAAGTATTATTGATGAACTAAAAAAATCATTGCCCAAGAAAAATTAGAATAAAGAATAAGAAAAGCTTATCAAATAATTTTCCAAAATCCGGTTGCTTGAAAAGGAATCCTTTTTTAAGACATAAATAATCCATGGTGCAATTTTAGTTTCGTTTATCCATTTAAACGGCTCGTCTTCCCTGCCGAATGTTTTGTGTGAATGGATTAATTCAAGTCCGGATTTCCTGAAACATTTTTTGTAGTCTTCATCTGTCCATAAAATATCTTCAACAGGCCGGTTGTCTTTCATTTCCGTGTTTATGATTTTAACTTTATCACCGCTTTTGGCAAATTTATTTTCGGGAAAATCTTTAGTTGAAAACGAAGTCCATTCGTTAAAATAAATTTCCGGGGTTGAATCAAGGCAAACAATGATTCCGTTATCATTTAATAAATCGGCCAATCCTTTAACTGCACTCACCCGACTTTCTTCACCCGGAAGATTATCAAAAGTAAAAACCGATAGAACTAAATCAAATTCATTTTGAGGAAGTATTGAAAAATTTCCGTTGTTGATTAATTGGTATTTGCCGTGCGGATCAACCTCTTTTGCTTTTTTAATCATGCTTTCGGAAATATCAATTCCGATTGCATCAAAACCAAGTTTTGTAAGAAAACGTGTAGAACGCCCAGCTCCGCATCCAAAATCGACCGCTTTCCCTTTTTTTGAAAACTTGGAAATAATTTTGGGTAAATCCCGGTATGCCAAATAATAGCATCCCGGGAATTCAATTTTAGAATATGAGTCTGCGCAAAAGCCGTCATCATATGCGTTAACGAACATCATTGTACTTCCCCCCTTAGTTTGAACTCCAAATAAAAAGCAATTATTATCTACTGCTAATTACTTGGAATTTTCATTTAAATATTTTCAATGCTTTTCCTATTCTTTTAATTCCTTCGGCAATTTCATTTTCATCAGTCTTCGCAATTGAAATTCTAAAAGCTCCATATTTATGTTTACCTGGAAAATAAATTTTACCCGGTGATACAGTTACACCGTGTTTTTTAATTTCTTCAATCATAATATCCTCGTCAATTTTCTTATCCTTTGCTTCAACCCAAATCGTATAACCGCCGAAGGGTTTTGTAAAACCGAATTTATCATGCGGCACAAATTCCTTTAAACTGTTTATTGCTATATGCATTCTTTTTTTATAAACCTTGTGCATTTTTTTAATATGAAGTTCGTAATAACCTTTCTCACAAAATTTATGAAGTGCCGCTTGTGAAAACGTAACGCCGGATAACTCGCCGGCTCTTTTCATATACCCCAAAGTTTTAATGCATTCTTTATCGGCGGCTATCCAACCGACTCGTAATCCCGGGAACATTATTTTTGAAAATGTACCGAGATAAAAAACAAGATTATTCTTATCCATAGATTTTATAGGCAAAATATTTTTCCCGAAATATTTCATCTCCTCTGAAAATCCGTCTTCGATAACCGGTAGTTTATATTTCTGGCATATACTTAAAAGTTTTTCGCGGTACGCTTGTGAAGTTGTAATGCCTGTCGGATTGTGAAAATTAGGTATTGTATAAAACACGGCAGGATGTTCTTTTCGAATTACTTTTTCAAAATCCACGAGATTCATACCGTTTTCCGTAAAAGGAATGCCTATAATTTTCGACGTATATTGATTGAACAACGGTATTGCGCTTGCATAGCAAGGCATCTCGGTAATTATTTTATCGCCCGGCTTAATAAGCAATTTCAAAATCAATTCGATGCCGTTTTGACAGCCGTTTGTAATTAGTATTTCCTCTTCTGAAACGGAAACAGAATGCCTGCGCATTTGATCGGCAGTATATTTTCGTAAAGGTAAATATCCCATCCAATCGCTGTAATCAAAAACCGTGTTGCCTTCTTCATGAATTACTTCGTTGATGCATTTCCGGAATCTTTCAATCGGCATCAAACGCGGATCCGGAGTGAATGAAGCAAAATCAATTGAACCCGCTAAACATTTTTGATTGCGGTGTTTTAACAAATCATTACCCAGCATTCTTGAAGTTCGTGTAAACTTTTTATTCCAATCCAAACTTGAAAAGCTTTGAATGTTTTGCGGCGAAATAACTTCTGCCCTCTTTCTTATTACCGAATAGGAACCGGGAGAACTTTCAGTAAAACCTTTTGACCACAATTCTTCGTATGCTTTGTAAACGGTGGTTCTGTTTACGCCTAATTGTTCGGCTAATTTTCGAGTAGAAGGTAGCTTGTCGCCGGGTTTTAAAACACCGCTTTCAATAAAAGCAATGATTTGCGAATAGATTTGCTTGAATACAGGTTCCTCTGTTTTGTTTTTAATATTTAAGAGTATCATCTTTTCTCTAGTAATTTTCTAAATAAAACTATCACAAAATCAGTCTGCCCGCAACAACCAATTATTATTAATAATTGGCAGTCCAATTTTTAACAAATTCCACATAAATATTCTCTACAATACGATTAAAAAGAATTGTTGCGAGAAGAAAATTCTTTTATTTTAGAACAAGAATATTTCAGAATTGATTTTCAGTAATCCACTTTCAGCCGAAGGAATTAATGAAAAAAATCGCTTTCCTATTTGTGCTTACTTCATTTTGTTTTGCGAACGAACCTTTAAAACCAACACGCGTTTCCTCTCCGCCTTTAATCGACGGAAATTTAACAGAGGCGGAATGGCAGAATGTTTTTTCTATTTCCACATTCAAAACATTTTCACCTGATTTCGGCAAAGACGCTTCGCAAAAAACCGTTGCATACGCTTCATACGACAGCGAACACCTTTATTTTGCTTTTAGATGCTATGACAACGAGCCTGATAAAATTAAAACATCTATTTCAAAGAGAGATAATATTCGTGCAGACGACTGGGTTTGCATAAATCTTGATTCGTTTTCTGACCAGCAATCACTTTACGCTTTCTATATTAATCCAAACGGGATTCAAACCGACAGCAGGTATGCCGCAGGGCAGGAGGATTTTAGTGCTGATTTTATTTGGTATAGCGCAGGTCAAGTTTTGGATGACGGCTATTCAATCGAAATATCTATCCCATTAAAAAGTATCAGGTACTCGGAATCCAATCCTGTAATAATGTCGATCTTCTTTGAAAGGTATATCAGCAGGTTAACGGAACACTCTTCTTTTCCGGAATTAGATCCGGCAATGGGTTATGCATTTCTTGTTCAGATGCAAACCGTTGAATATCATGACTTAAAAACATACAAACTATTCGAAATTCTCCCGGCATTTACATATAGTCAGAAGTACAATCAGTCAAAAAACGATTTGACACGAACCGAGAATCACGGTGAATTAAACTTAACTACTAAATATGGAATTACTTCCGATTTAGTTCTCAATGGAACTTACAATCCCGATTTC
>CAZRMG010000305.1:0-4238 GCA_964601095.1 uncultured Melioribacteraceae bacterium
GTCCAGCCGCCGTCAACTACAAGATTTGCGCCTGTCATATAACTTGATGCATCACTCGCTAAAAATATTAATGCGCCTTTGTAGTCGGTAGGTTTAGCCATTCTACCCAAAGGTGTTTTTGCAGAATACTTGTTAACGAAAAATTCATCTTGATTATTTTCCACTCCGCCGGGAGTTAACGTATTAACACGGACACCTTCTTTACCCCAATAAGCGGCAAGATACCGTGTGAACATTATTATTGCACCTTTAGTGGCAGAATACGCCGGTGGTTTATAGAAAGATTGTGAGCCGTCTTCTTTAATATATAATGATTGATCTGGCGCAGAAATTCCGTAGGTTGACGCAACGTTGATTATACTGCCGCTTTTTTGTTTTGCCATTTCGAAACCGAGAATTTGCGAGCACAAAAACACTCCTGTTAAATTTACATCGACTGATTTTTGCCAGAGTTCGAGCGGGTAATTTTCAAATTTCGATTGCTCACTTGCTGCTTTGGGATTTTCGAACATGTCGTTTATAGCCGCATTATTTACGAGCACATCAATGTGTCCGTATCTTTTCAAAATTTTGTCGCGTAATTCTTTTATTGATTCTTTATTTGTAACATCAACTTCAATTCCGACTGAATCTGTCTGTAGTGTTTTGGCAAACTCACTGCAATTATTTTCATCAATATCAGCCACAATTACATTTGCCCCTGCTTCGGATAAAGCTCGGCAGTGTTCCTTGCCGATTAATCCCAAGGCGCCGGTTACAATTGCGGTTTTATTTTTCAAATTAAATATTTCCATGACCTCCCCCTTTTGTTCCCCCTCCTTAATTTAAGGAGGGGGATATAGGAAGTTTATTTTTTCATAGGTTTCATGTTAAAATTATCTGTTCTTCTAAAAACAGGCTGAACAGGTTCACCTTTTAACATTTCTTTTAAATTGTTTTCTGTTACAGCTTTTTTTAGAATGGATAAAGATTCTTCAAGAGCTTGCAGAGTATAATCAACATCGGCATCGCTGTGGGAAAAACACATATTATGAAATCCCTGCCATAAAACTCCACGTTTAATCATTTCCTGCTGCATTAATGATTTTTGAATCAACGGGTCGCCGGCTTTTGCATCAAACGTTGCCATCGAACGCCATTCGTAACCTATTGCTTTTGTGAAATCAATGCCGAGTTTTTGTGCAATAGAATTATAACCGTCTTTTAGTTTTTTGCCCTGAGTTCTTAAATATTTCGGTACATCTTTAGTGCGGAGTTCGTTTATTGTAGCTTTTACAGCGGCGAGTGATAATGCTTCTCCGCCGAATGTAGTGTAAAAGAAAATGTCTTCGTCCGCGAGATCCATAATTTCTTTTTTGCCTGTTAGTATCGAAATGGGCATACCGTTTGCAACTGCTTTTGAATATGTTGCAAGATCAGGAGTAATTCCGAAAAATTCCTGTGCACCACCGAGAGACATTCTAAAGCCCGTCCACATTTCATCAAAGATTAACACTATGCCTTTTTCTTTGCACAGGTCGGCAAGATTATGCAAAAAATTATTTTTAGGTTCTTCAAAAACAACTGGTTCTAAAATTACGGCAGCAACGTCGCCATCGATTGAGTTTTTTACAGAATCGATATCGTTATAATTAAATGTATAAGAAATTGCCTGCACGGCTTCGGGAATACCATGGTTGCGTGCCGTAACGGAAACATACCAATCATGCCACCCGTGATACCCGCAGCATAAAATTTTATTTTTGCCTGTAAAAGCCCTTGCCAATCTAACAGCTGCACTTGTGGCATCGGCTCCTGTTTTACTGTAACGCACGGCTTCTGCGTTTGGAATAGTCTCTTTTATCAATTCCGCAATTTCAACTTCAAGCGGGTGCATCATTGAAAATGTAATTCCGTCTTCAAGTTGTTTTTTTATTGCATCGTCAACCGCCGGGTATGCATAACCAAGCGAAAGCGGGCCAACTCCCATCATATAATCAATGTATTCGTTGCCGTCAACATCCCATACGTGCGAACCTTTTCCTTTGATTAAATATTTCGGTGCAATTCCTTTAACCCACTGACCGGGCCCTTTTGCTAAAGTTTGTGTTACAGATGGAATTAAACCCACTGCTCTTGAATACAATTCATTCGATTTTGTAATAATCGGGAAATCATTTTTTAAATCAATTTTGTTTGGCATTTCAACTCCGGTTTTACTTTGTGTCCCTGCATTTAAAATGCAAGGACGCATAATTGTCACATTAATTTATTCAATATATTATCTGCAATTTTGTCGGCGGTAAATCCTTCATATTCAAGAACATCTTTCAATAGGGCAGGTTTAAACCATTTATTCATAAGCGCGATAGGAAGAACATCGGCAGTTCTTTTATGTTTTAGAAGTACTTCGGCTAAAATGGAATATAGTCCGCCTGTAATAAAATGATCTTCGAGTGTAACAATCAGTCTGCATTCATTCACAGCATTTAATATAGCTTCTTCGTCGATCGGTTTCGGTGTACGAACGTTTATCAATCTAACCGATAATCCTTTAGATTCAAGAATTTGTTTTGCTTTGAAAGCTTCCGCGAATAAAAATCCGTACACAAAAATTGCAACATCTTTTCCATCGCCAAAAATTTCGGCTTTACCTATTTCAAACTCGCAGTGTTCAACATTTCCTTTTAAAGCGTTGAAGCGTATGTAAAAAGGAGATTCATCGCTATAAATTTTAGGAAGGCATTTCATCATGTCGTTTTCATCTGCCGGGCAAAATACATTTACGTTTGGAATACCCCGCATTATTGAAACATCTTCAATAGCTTGATGAGTGGGCCCGTTTGCGTCGGATAAAAACCCTGCAACGGAACCGACAATTTTTACGGGGAGATTTTGAATGCCGACATTTGAACGGATGAATTCAAAGGGACGCATTGTTAAAAATGTTGCGAGTGCGTGCACAATCGGAACGCGTCCGCGTAAAGCCAAGCCCGATGCAATTCCAATCATTGTCTGTTCTGCTATCCCGCAGTCGAGAAAGTTGTCCTTAAACTTGGGTGGAAGATTACGCATCATCGATCGGTTTTCGGAAGTCAATACAAAAAAACGATTGTCGTTTGTAATAAGGTTTAATAAAAATTCTTCGTAGTTCATCATCTCGCCGTAATTGTTTCTGAAGTTAATTCTGTTTTATTTCCGCCGTGCAGTTCTCTCAATAACTGCTCAACTTCTTCTTGTGTGAAATTTACAAACCATCTGTCGGCACGCTTTTCAATACTGGGCAATCCTTTACCGCGTACTGTATTTGCAATAACAACTGATATCTTTTCTTTTTCAAAAGGGAATTTTGAAAATGTACTTTCCATTTCTTCGAAGTTATGTCCGTTCACAATTTTAACATTGCAGTTAAATGCTTCGAATTTTTTATTGAGTGGATTAAGTGGTATCAATTCTTCCGTTGGAAAATTTGCCTGGAATTCATTCCTATCAACTATAATTATGAGATTATCTAATTTTTTTGAATTTGCAACAAGCAGTGCTTCCCACATAGAACCTTCATTGCACTCGCCGTCGCCGACAACTACAACAACCTTGTTTGTTTGCCCTTTTAATTTGCAGTCAAGAGCAACGCCGATTGCGACAGAAAGATTCTGCCCGAGCGAACCCGAATGATATTCAATGCCGGGAATTTTTCTGTTCGGGTGCCAATAAATATCGTCGTTTGTTTTTAGATGATTTTGCAGCCGCTCTTTTTCGAGCCAGCCGAGTTCAATATATGTTCCATAAAGGGCAGGAACATCGTGTCCTTTTGAAAGAAAGAAATAATCGCGTGCAGGATCGGTTAATTTTTCTTTCGAAACATTTAAAAAGTTTTTGTACAAATACACAATTAAATCGGCACACGAAAGAGAGGCGCCGATAAAACACCCGCCGTTTGTACTCATATTAATTATATGTTCGCGCACATTTAGTGAAGTGTTCTGTAACTCCAATAATTTTTCTTTGTTCATTTTCAAATTATTTTGTTTTTGTATTCGTCAATATGATTTAATTCTTCAAGATGTTTTTCGTACCAGTATTTGCCGAGATATTTTTTGTTTATTTCCGCAATCTCCGGTTTATCATTTAATAATTTTAAAATATCGTTTAATCCAAAGTTAGCATTACGCGGGTACAATTCCTCGTAAACTTTTTTTATGAATTGATAATCTTCCTCGAAATCAATCGTCCATCTGTGTGATGTTGAGTAATCAAAA
>CAZRMG010000306.1:0-2295 GCA_964601095.1 uncultured Melioribacteraceae bacterium
TATCTCAAGCTAAGCGGTTTTTCAAGAAGCGCAGGAGATGAAGTAAAAAAGGCTCTTCTCGAATTAAAATCTCAAAAGGAAATTAAAAGTATTGTTTTAGATTTAAGAGGCAACCCCGGCGGACTTTTAGATGCAGCGATAGATGTTTCTGAGAAATTTTTGAAAAAAGGTCAACTTATTGTTTCGGTTAAAGGCAGAGATAGTTTGAATGTAAAAAAATATTCATCGGAAGAAGAGCCGGTTGCAGGTGAAACAAAACTTGCCGTTTTAATCGACGGCGGATCGGCTTCGGCATCGGAAATTGTTGCAGGTGCTTTACAAGACCACGACAGGGCAATAATTATTGGAACGAATTCTTTCGGCAAAGGTCTGGTGCAAACTGTTGTTCCGCTTTCGTATAAAACTTCATTGAAAATTACTACCGCTAAATATTACACACCAAGCGGAAGGTCTATCCAAAAAATAAATTATTCCGAAATGAGCAAAGTTTTTGATCACGGTTCAAAACTGAAAAAAGAAGAATTCAAAACGGATAATAACCGACGAGTTCTATCCGCAGGCGGTATTATGCCGGATTCAATTATTGACAATGAATCTAAATCATTTCTTGTGCAACGTTTTTTTGCCGAAGGCACTTTTTTCCAATTTGCTACCAACTTTTATAACGGGAATGGAACAAAACAAATCATACCTGATGAAAAACTTTTGGACGAGTTCAAAATATTTCTTAACGATAAAAGATTCGAATTTGTTTCACCTTCTCAAAAACTTATCAACCAGCTAAAAAAAGTTGCGGAGAAGGAAAATCTTGATAAAGATATGTTTGATTATCTTGAAAAAATGCAAACCCACATTAGTGAAAACCGTTCCAAGGAAATTGATAAATACAGCAAAGAAATTATCTCTTCAATTAAAGAAGAACTTGCCGCGCGAAGCGAAGGACGAATTGGAAGAATTATAACATCATTAAAATATGATAAACAATTTGAAACGACTTTATCACTACTTAATGATTTAAATGGATACAAAAAAATATTGAGTGATAATGTTAATTGAGTATGCCTTTCTTTTTATAATTGCCGTTGTTGCCGGAATTCTCGGCGCGTTGGTAGGTATCGGCGGTGGAATAATTATAATCCCAGCGCTCACATTAATATTTAAAGTACCAATTCATTACGCAATTGCTGCAAGTTTGATTTCTGTAACAGCCACATCCATTGCCGGCGCTCACCGTTATGTTGAACAACAGATTACAAATGTCCGGCTCGGAATGTTCCTTGAAGTATCTACTACGACAGGAGCTCTCTGCGGAGCTTTGCTTGCGCTTTTGATGTACGGTTGGACTTTAAGTATAGTATTTGGTTTGCTTGTTTTTACAATGGCTGTATATTCCTATTTAACACGCTCGAACGATGACAATATTGATTTTAATACTCCATTCAACTCGAATGATAAATTAGAGAACTATCTTACACTTGAAGATTCGTTTTATGATAAAGCGATGAATAAACAGATAGATTATAAAGTACATAACCCGGTATTGGGAAGTGCTGTATCCTTTCTTGCAGGTATCGGTTCGGGTTTGCTTGGTATAGGCGGGGGAATAATTAAAGTTGCCGCAATGAACGGGTTAATGAAAGTCCCTATGAAAGTCTCGGTTGCTACTAGTAAATTTATGATCGGGGTTACTGCTGCGGCAAGTTCTTTGCTGTATTTCTTAAGCGGCGCTGTAGATTCATATATCGTTGCACCGATTGCGCTTGGCACCATTCTCGGCGCTTCAGTTGGCAGCAGACTGATGAACGCATTTAAAAGCAAGTACCTGAAATTACTTTTTACAATTATTGCCGGGTATCTTTCGTTGAGAATGATATTAAAAGGTTTGTCCGACGGATTTAACATAAACTTGTTTTGAGAACCATAATGAAACAAAAAATAACCGACTTGAATAAAAATATTTCGCGTTTGCTTGGAGCAGGAATTTATTTAACTGTATTTTTTTATGTCTTTGGAATCATACTTGTTATAGTAAATAACGGCACGGTAATACACGAAAAAAGTTTAATAACGGATACGTCTTCTTTCTTTAATTTGCTTTTAACTTTTAAAGCTGAACCGTTTTTCTTTTTGGGAACAGTTACTTTAATAGTAACCCCGATTGCACGCGTTTTTTATTCAATCTCTCTGTTCAATAAAGAAGGCGACAAAAAATTTGTTTTTATATCTTCTCTTGTCGCGGCTGTGCTTACAATAAGCATTATTTTGGGAATAACATTCTCGTTAAATCTTGGATGA
>CAZRMG010000306.1:2305-4229 GCA_964601095.1 uncultured Melioribacteraceae bacterium
GGATGAGGGAATCGATATCGTTTACCCGATATCTTCGTAAGTTATTTCTCTATGTGATATGAATAAAAAATTCTTAGCAAGTTCTTCAACTGAGTTGTATTTATTAAGGTAGTGTATTTTAATTCTTGTTTTATTTTTTACTAACCAGTTCAAAGATATTTTCAACCTTTCCAAATCTTTTTCATCCAATGCCTTAAAAAGTTTGATAGTGCCGTTAAAATATGATTCTAAAGCATCGTTGAAATTATCTTTCCCGTCCGGGAAAAAATTCCTTATAAAAGGTTTGCCTTCCAGCAAAAGCATATAATCGTTTTCTTTAACGCCTTGTATTTCAATCAAAGCATTCGTCTTATTTATAGGTTCGGCAAGTATTGAAGCTTTGTTCAACTGTTGGAAAATCGAATTGATAATATCGCGGGTATTTGCGGCTTCTTCATACTTTTTATTTTCACTGTACTCTTTCATCTTCAACAAAAGTCTATCAACTGCAGATTGGTTGTGCCCGCTAAGAAATTCGAATACTTTATTAAGCTCGTTTCTGTATTGAACAAAAACATCCGATACGCACGGAGCGTAACATCTTTCGATATCGGCGAGATAGCATTTCTTACGTTTGATTAATTCCTTATCGGTACATTCGCGCAGTTGAAAAGTTTTATCAATAATCTCCTTGATGGACGCAGCAGTCTGGCGGTTGGGGTAAGGGCCGAAATAATCATTGCCGTCGAAATCAAATTTGGTTGAGACTTCTATTCTTGGAAACTTTTGTGTATTTGTAATCCTAATAAAATAACTGCGGGAATAACTTTTGAGAAGCGTATTAAAATTCGGACTTTTTTCTTTTATCAGTTCTGCTTCTGCAAGCAAAGCTGTTAATTCGGTATTTGTTATTTGATAGCCGAGCCCTGATGCGCGCTGAACTATTTTTTTTGTTTTACGTGGAGAGGCATTTGTAAAATAATTACTAACTCTTTGTTTAAGAGATTTTGCTTTCCCAATATAAATTACTTCGCCTTTGTTGTTCTTGAAGAAGTAAATACCGGGATCTTCAGGAACATTTATATAATCGTCGGCTAATTTTTTCTTTATAATCTTATATGGTGTTGAAGAGGGAAGACTTTGAAAACGAATTAGATCGGAGACGGTTTCAATATTATATTCTTCACGGAGAACGGAATGCATTTTCAAAAATAATTTAGCAGTTGCAGTCGCATCACCGAGCCCGCGGTGCACATTCCTATGCTTAATTCTAAATGTCTTGATTAAGCTTCCGAGAGATTTACTCGGCAATTGCGGATATAATTTCTTGGCAAGTTTTAACGTGCAGACAGCAGAATTATTCGGCATATCCAAATTTGCAGATGCGCATTCGTTTTTTAAAAATGCGTAATCAAAATTTAGATTGTGAGCAACAAGTACGGAGTCGTTTATAAAATCTATAATTGAATTGTACAAATCCTCAAAGTAAGGCGCGTCGCAAACATCGTTGTTTGTTATGCCTGTAAGCGCAGTTATGTTATACGGAACTTGTCTGCCCGGATTGATGAATGATGAAAATGTATCCTTTATCTTTCCTTTATGAATTCTTACAATACCTATTTCTATTACTTTATCCTGCCGTGCCGAAACTCCGGTTGTTTCAAAATCGAAAACGCAGTAATCCGAGTCCTCGAACTGTACTTCTGTTATTTTAGATTCTTTCTTCATATTCAATAGTAAAGTTAAGAAAAAAATAAGACCTTAAATATTGCTGCTAAATCATTTTGCAATTTACAGTGTTACATACTTGACGCATGATAAAATATTAGCTAAGTTTTGCACGGCATAAAAACATCATTAGAATGTGATTCATTCATCGTTATACTTCTTAATACTTCTTTAAAATAATATAGCAGTGATGCTTTATTGATAGATTTTCTTTTCC
>CAZRMG010000307.1:0-4216 GCA_964601095.1 uncultured Melioribacteraceae bacterium
ATCTCTTAACAATTTCTTAACATTGGCGTAACATTGAATTAATCTTATCTGCTTAATATTGCAGTGTCATTTGGAGATGACCTTACCTTGGAGGAGAGAGAAAAGTGAAATTTACATTTCGTTCTATTTGTGTGCTTATTTTTTTGTTTTTCGGCGTTCTAACAAATGCTCAAAACTTGCCAAAGTTCAGCGGTTTGATGTTCGGAGATATTTTTTACAATGCTTCTCAAAACAACCCGGCGGATAAAGATTTGAACGGATTCCAATTCAGAAGAATTTACGCAACAGCCGATTATTCAATCAACGAAAATTTTAATACAAGATTTCGTTTGGAAACAGATCAATCTACAAATTCCAACACACCCGGTAATAAGCTTGGTGTTATGGTAAAAGATGCATGGCTTCAATGGAAAAATGTTTTTAACGGCTCAAATTTGATTTTTGGTATTTCACCAACGCCCGCTTTTGAAATTGCAGAAGGCGTTTGGGAAAGTAGGTTTTTAGAAAAAACAATGCTCGATTATTGGGGTATAGTTTCAAGCCGTGATTTCGGTATCGATTTAAAAGGCAATCTTCAAAAAGACGGCAGTATTAAATATTGGATTAAAGTAGGCAACAACAGCGGTAACACGCCGGAGAATAATAAGTATAAAAGATTTTACGGATTGATCGAGTTTCATCCTATTCAAAAATTAACAATTACCGCTTACGGCGATTATGCTTCATCTGCAAAAGTATATGATCAAGTTGAATTGACCGATAAAAGCACAAACTCATTTGTAGCTTCACTTTTTGCAGGATATAAAGAAGAAAATTTTTCGGTTGGCGTGGAAGGTTTCCTCCGGAATAAACAAAATGGTTTTAGACAAAATAATTTTTCAGCTTTAGAAAATTTGAACTCGCACGGAATTTCGGTTTGGTCTAATTATAAAATTAATTCTGCTCTAAAGATTGTCGGTAGATACGATTTATTCGAACCAAATTCTAATCTTGAAAATGATGGAAATTCTCTAATTCTATTTGCTTTGGATTATATGCCTGCTGAAAGAATTCATGTGTCGCCGAATGTGGAAATCAAAACTTATGAAAAGGGCGGAGACGATGACATTGTCCCGCGTGTTACATTCTTTTGGGAATTTTAATAAATTATTTAGGAGTTAGAAATGAAAAACAAATTAGTTATAATAATGATGCTCGTGATTGGAGCGTTGACTTTAACAAAAGCGCAGACACAATTAAACGGAGCCGGTGCAACTTTTCCTTATGTTATTTATATGAAGTGGTTTGATGAATATAAAAAAATGACAGGCGTGCAGTTCAATTATCAATCAATTGGAAGCGGCGGCGGGATTAAACAAATCATAGAAGGCACAGTTGATTTTGGCGCAACAGACGGACCTATGACAGATAAACAATTATCCGATGCTAAATCGAAACAAGGGACAAATGTTTTACACATACCGACTGTCCTCGGCGCAGTAGTTCTAAGTTATAATATACCGGGCATAAATAAAGGACTCGTTCTTGACGGGCAGACAACAGCGGATATATTTTTCGGAAAGATTAAAAAATGGAACGATAGCCGTATAAAAAAATTAAACCCGAAATTAAATCTCCCCGATAGACCAATAATAGTTGCGCATCGTTCAGACGGCAGCGGCACTACATTTATTTTCACTGATTATCTTTCCAAAGTAAGCGGCGAATGGAAATCAAAAGTTGGGACCGGAACATCGGTTAATTGGCCGATAGGTTTAGGCGGAAAAGGCAACGAAGGAGTAACGGGATTAATAAAACAAACAGCAGGCGCAATAGGTTATATTGAATTGGCTTACGCAGTAAAAAATAAATTGGCATATGCTTCTATTAAAAACAAAGCCGGAAATATTGTTGAACCTAATTTTAATTCTGTTACTGCCGCTGCAGAAGGCACTTCCAAATCAATGCCCGAAGATATGAGGGTTTCAATTACCGACGCTGAAGGGAAAGATTCATACCCTATTAGCGGGTTTACGTGGCTTTTAGTTTATCAGAATATGAAGAATAATTCCAAAGCCGAAGCAATGGTAAAATTCTTAAATT
Organism: uncultured Melioribacteraceae bacterium; assembly: GCA_964601095.1. Classification (GTDB taxonomy): domain Bacteria; phylum Bacteroidota; class Ignavibacteria; order Ignavibacteriales; family Melioribacteraceae; genus JAEWUC01. The sequence goes on from CAZRMG010000307.1 coordinate 2,083, forward strand.
GGGCTATGGAAAAAGGACAAACATTTGCATCGGATTTATATTATGCACCGCTTCCAAAATCTGTTGCTAAAATGAACGAACGTAAAATCGATTCTATAACAGCCAACGGCAAAAAAATAAACTAATATGTCTAAGACTATTATCGAAAACGGCAAAAAGAAAAACGCTTTTAAGAAATTGTTCAAGTATCAAAACCTGGGCGATTCGATTTTTCATAATCTTACACTTCTATTTGCCGTTTCTGTTTTTATTCTTGTCGTTTTGATGGCTTACGAAATGTACAGTAGTTCTAAACTGTCGATTGAAAAATTCGGGTGGAGTTTTTTATATAATTCAACATGGGACCCGGTTCAAGAAATATACGGCGCACTGCCGATGATTTATGGAACACTTGTTTCATCTTTAGCCGCGTTGTTAATTACACTACCGTTAAGTATTGGCGTTGCGGTATTTTTATCCGAACTCGCTCCGCGATGGCTCGAAAAACCATTGTCATTTCTTGTTGAACTGCTTGCCGGTATTCCAAGTATAGTTTATGGTTTATGGGGAATTTTTGTTCTCGTTCCTTTTATACGAGAAGTTATTGAACCGTTTCTTAGTGAAAATTTTGGCTTCCTTCCAATATTTGAAGGCGCACCGTACGGATTTGGAATGCTCGCAGCAATTTTGATTTTATCTATTATGGTTCTTCCGATTATTTCTTCAATATCGCGGGATATATTAAAATCAGTTCCGCAATCGCAAAGAGAAGCGGCACTCGCGCTCGGTGCTACAAAATGGCAATCAACTAGAATTGTTTTGAAAACTGCAAAATCCGGTATACTCGGTGCAACAATGCTCGGTCTCGGTCGAGCTGTCGGCGAAACAATGGCTGTTACAATGGTAATTGGAAACAGGGCATTAATTTCTTCTTCTATTTTTGACCCGGCTTATACTATGGCAAGCGTTATAGCAAATGAATTTACCGAAGCCACATCTGATATGTATTTAAGCGCTCTTGTAGAATTAGCGCTCGTTCTTTTTGTGATTACAATTTTTATAAACGGACTTGCACGATTGCTTGTTTGGAGTACGGAGCGGAAATGGAAAACAGCTTAAAGCAGTCAAAATTCTTTAACGCCCGCAAAAAATTCACAAGTCATTTTATGATGGGGCTTACTTTTATTGCGGCATTAGTGGCAATAGTTCCTCTTGTATTCATTTTTTATTACACTATTTCAAAAGGCATTACTTATTTAAATATCGATTTCTTTATTCAAATGCCAAAGCCGGTAGGTGAAACCGGCGGAGGTATGGCAAATGCAATTGTCGGCACATTAATATTAATTGGTTTGGGAGCAGTCATCGGTTTACCTGTTGGAATGATGACGGGAATATATCTTTCAGAATTCGGACAAAATAAATTCGGCGCAACGGTTCGTTTTTTAATAGATGTTTTGAGTGGTATCCCATCAATTGTTGTCGGCGTTGTTGCTTATACTTTAATTGTAATCCCGATGAAGCATTTTTCCGCAGTAGCGGGTGGTTTCGCTTTGGGAATTTTAATGATTCCCACGATCACTCGAACAACCGAAGAAATGATAAAACTTGTACCGCATTCATTACGCGAAGCGGGACTCGCTCTCGGTATCCCCAAATGGAAAACCACACTTTCTATTATTCTTAAAACTGCATGGAAAGGAATTGCGACGGGAATTCTTTTAGGATTGTCGCGGGCGGCGGGCGAAACAGCACCTTTACTTTTTACAGCTCTCGGCAACAGATTTTGGTCAACGGAAATTATGCAGCCGATTGCATCTTTAACAGTTTATATTTACGATTATGCAAAAGCTCCATTCGATGATTGGAACAATCAAGCTTGGACCGCAGCGCTTGTATTGATACTTATGATTTCATTTTTAAGTTTATTATTCAGATTTTTAACACGTTCAAAATATAGAAGTAATTAATTCAGAATTTACAGTGATGATAAATGGATATTAAAATTTCAGTAAAAAACCTCGAAGCATATTACGGCAAAAACAAAGTATTAAACAGTGTTTCGCTTGATATTCCTAAGAATAAAGTATTGGCTATTATAGGTCCATCGGGCTGCGGCAAATCTACATTTTTAAGATGTTTGAACAGAATGCAC
>CAZRMG010000308.1:0-4208 GCA_964601095.1 uncultured Melioribacteraceae bacterium
GCGAGATTGTGATTGATTGCTTTTACCTGTCCGCTTACAGGCGCAAAAAATTGCGCTAACTTATTTCCTTGTTTAACACTGAATAAAGGTTGACCTTTCTCAACGCTCATTCCAAGATTAGGGAAATCAATTTTATCAATTTTTCCTATTAATTTTTTAGCAAAGTCATCTATTCCAACTTTTACGACACCGTCCTGTCCAACGGCAGCCCAGCAATGAGAATCTGAAATAAATACACCGCCGGGAATTGCGAACTCGCCCTTTGAAAGTTTTTCTTCTTCGGCAATGTGCGCAATGTGAACACGTGGTTTCAATTGTTTTTGAATTTTATCCTGACGTTTAATCAAAGATTTTTTAGTGAACTCGAGAAGCTCGTCTTCCGTAAAAGGTTTTTGAACATAATCCATTGCACCGAGCTTCATACAATCTACCGCAGTTTCAACTGTAGCATAACCGGTAATAATAATTACATCAATATCGGGGCGTAAATATTTAACAGCTTTCACAACATCAACGCCGTCCATCTCGGGCATTTTTAAATCGGTAAAAAGAAAATCGTAGTGATTGGATTTAACAAGATTTATCGCTTCGGGTCCGGAACTTACTGTATCAACCGCGTAACCGTCGAGCACAAGAATTTTGCGGAAGCTGTCGAGAATTACGTCTTCATCATCAACGCAAATAATTTTGGCTTTCGGATTCGGAACCTCGGCGCGTTTTAAAGAAACAGCTTCTTTACTGAAATCGATTTTAATGCCTTCTTCTAAAACCGCTTCGCGCTCTTTTCGAACTTTCTTTTCATTTACACTTTTAATAGCGAACCGAATTATAACATCGGCTATGATAAGGATTATAACAGCTAATATGAACAGGGGCATTTTTGTTCTCCTTATGATTAAAAACTTTTTATATCCTATCCGAACTGCACGGAGTTAAAGATTTTTTTTCGAACTCAAGTTCGTTCGGTATCATTCTGTAAAGCCATCCTTCGAAATACGGATCTTTTTCGAGAATGCTAAAATTATTAAATAAATTTTCGTTACGCGCCAAAATTCTTCCGCTTATCGCAGAGTAAAGTTGGTACACAGTTTCGTCTTCGCCGATAAATTTTGCAAAAGGTGAAGCTTGATTTACATTGTCGTCAACATTCAAAAGTTCTACAGATTTAATCGGCTCTATTGTTTTTATAAACGAATCAGTCGCCCCGGTGAAAACAGAACCGTCGTAATCCTGATTTACCCAGCACGAATAACCGAGCCGGAAATATTTTGGCGGACAAGTAATATACGCCAACGGGTCGTTCATATTAATTTTTGAATGAAGCAGTTGATTGTATTTTAATCCGCGTTTAATAGTGCTTATCATTTCATCAATTGTAAACGGTTTGGGGATAAAATCAATCGCACCGCCATATAATGATTGTACCGCGTTTTCAATTGTTGAATAACCCGTTGTCATCACTACAGGAGTGTCGATATTTCTTTTCTGAAGTTCATTCAAAATTGTAAAGCCATCCGTTTCGGGAAGCATGATATCGCAAATAATTAAACTGTAATCTGTCTGTGCAATTTTATCGAAGGCGGCTTTTGATTCGTTCGCGAAATCAGTAGTAAAATTTTCCAACTCGCCGATTTTTATGATAGAATCCACAACAACGGTTTCATCGTCTATTATCAATATGTCTTTTGTCTCTTTCATCACACGGGCAGTTTGATTGAAAATGTTGTGCCTTTGCCAATTTCACTTTGCACGGAAATTTTTCCGTTATGATTATCGATTATTCCGTACACAACCGAAAGACCGAGCCCCGTTCCTTTTTGTCCTTTTGTTGAAAAGAACGGTTCGAATATTTTGTTAATGTTTTCTTGCGAGATGCCGCATCCTGTGTCGGTAATTTTTATTTCGACAAATCTTTTTTCTCCGGCTTGGTCCACAAAAGTCCAGCGCTGCCAATCGTCTTTGAATGAAGCGCATCCTTCCAAAAATCCTTTGTTGGGAATTGTAATTTTATAAACCGGTCCACCGCACTTTTCGCATTTTTCATTTTTATCTATTAAAGAAAGATCGCAGATGGGACAGCTTAAATTTATTTGAGAATTTTTATCAAGATTAAAACCGAAGTAATGACGAGTGCTTCCGTAAATCGGATCGAGATGTATAAATCCTTCATTACTATTGGATTTGATTTTAATTTTCAGCGAAGATACTCCGCCGATTTTATAATCGGGGTCAATCAAATTATGATTCTTTGCGCACACTGCATTTTTAATTTGCTGGTTGCCTTTTGGCGGCAGACTTATTTGTGATGCAGCAACAGTAATTGTTCCGCCGTTCGGACCGATTGCATCAATTGCATTAATGAATAAATTTAAAAATACTTGCTGAATTTGATTCGCGTCTGCCGTGATATTCGGAAGATTGCCGATTGAATTAATATCAATTGTTACTTTGTTAAATTTTAGCTGATTGTGAACCACTGCTTCGGCGCGTTTTAAAACTTCAACAACATCAATTAAACTTTTCTTCGGCGCAGATTGACGTGCGAAATCCAAAAGTCCTTTTACAATTTCGCGGCTGCGCATTGTTTCGCGGACAATTACATTTAAATCCGCTTGCATTTCGGGATTATCTTTTGTTCGCTTCAATAAAAAACTGCTGTAAGTTAAAACTCCTGTTAAAGGATTATTTATTTCGTGTGCAACACCCGCAGCTAATTTTCCGAGCGACGCCATTTTATCTGATTGAAAAAGCTGCAAACGGGTTTCATCCAATTTTTTAGTCATGTTGTTAAAAGATTTTGCGAGATAGCCGAGTTCGTCTTCGCCCAAATCTTTTAAATAATAGTTAAGATTTCCCTGCGACACTTCATTTGTTGCATTCACCAATTCTTTAACCGGGTTATCTACCCATTTTTTTACAAAAAGTCCGATAATAAAACCTATTGATAAAATGGAAACTATTGCAAAAACCACTTCCTGAATTTCGTTCTTATGAATTTGCTTGTCTATTTCGGCTAAGGAAATTGTAACATCGAGAACGCCGAGAACAGTTGCGCTTTCAGGGTGTGCATGGCATGGCGCGTCCGAACATGATTTTTCATTATAGATAGGATTAATAATTCCCATAACACGCGGCGAATTTTCCGACAGCTTAAAAATTCTTGTTCTTTGCTGTGAGGATAATTTTTGCAAAGGTTCGTTTTCAGTATGACACGCGTAACAGCTTTCGGCTTTTTTATCAAGCATGTGCCCGACGTCGTCCGTGTTTGTTGAATAAATTATCGCGCCTTCTTTATTATAGATCCGTACATTGTCAATCGCCGGATCTTTCCCAATTGTAGTTACAATCTCATCAACATATTCTCGTTGGTTAAGAAGCATTGCATATCGTGTGCTGTTTTTAACAGTCTCGCTCAATTGATTTGCATGACGCTCCACTTCGGAAAGCAGGGCGTCGCTTTGAGATTTTATTTTAATGTAAGCGTAAACACCTATAATAACTACAACAGTTAAACTTACAATTAGAATAAGTCTTAACCCGATGCGTTGAAAAAATCTTATTTCGTTCAATCCTTTCATATTAACGCTTGATTAACTTTCCCGGTTTATCTTTCGAGTATGTTTTATCATCGTGGCAGTCATCGCACGATGGTTTCGAGAAAGTTGGTTCTTTATGACAATTTTCGCATTCAAGTTCGCCATGAATTTCATCAAGTGCAAGTCCCGTAACATTATGTTTGAAATTATCCCACGTCCAGGTTCCGTGGCAGCTTGCGCACTGATTATTCAACCCGACAAATTTATTCTTAGTTGTGTGGCATCTTTCGCATTTCAATTTATTATGGAATTTCGAAAGATCAAACCCGGTTGCTAATTTGTGATTGAATGAACCTTTCTCGGAATTTGTATGGCATTTTGAACATTCCGAATTTGAATTTGTATCATGGCAGCTTGAGCATTTTTTATGAAGCTCTTTTACAGGTAATTTTTTTACAGGTTCAGCTTTTTTTGTTGAATGACATTTTACGCATCCGTCGTTTGTGTGGCAATCCGCGCATTCAAATCCAAATAGATTTACATGCTCACCGTGATTAAATGTTACAAGTTTTCCTTTCGGTGTATTTGTTTTATAACTTAATATTTCCGGAGCTTTCAATTCCGGGTGAATTCTTTCGGCGCCCGAATCTTTTACTTTAACCGGTGCGGCTT
>CAZRMG010000309.1:0-451 GCA_964601095.1 uncultured Melioribacteraceae bacterium
TTAATATTTTCCACAAGATAGCATATTATATTTTAGTTGCAGTATTTGTAACATCAGGTATATCAAAACTATACAATCCATTCGATATACTTGAAAGCATGCGTCTTGCAGTACCGCTTCCCACCCTGGTGTTGATAGCATTTGTAGCATTTATAGCCATTTTCGAAACGTTAGTTGGCTTATTCTTAATGCTTCGTATAAAAGTAAGGCAAAATTTAATGACGGCGGCAGTGCTGTCGGTATTTTTTTTCATATATACTTTAAAATAAACATAGTACATATAAAACTATTTGGATAATAAAAATGTCATTATGTTTATTTATTCTCTTTAGAATAACATATATAATTACACAAATTTTTTTTTAAAATGTGCAATGCATTTAAATATTTCTCAAAGAAATATTGGATTAACATATTAACTTAAAAGTGATTTTCATGCAATATATCAGAA
>CAZRMG010000309.1:461-4200 GCA_964601095.1 uncultured Melioribacteraceae bacterium
ATATATACTTTAATTTGTTTTTATCAAGGTGTGCCCGGCGAAACCGGATTTTTCGGAGGATTTATTTCATGCACTTTCGATTTTGCCCTCGTTGTTAAAAATGCTGTTTTCGTTTTGCTTGCAGTATTGCTTTTAATAACGGAAATAGAATTGCCCGACTGATGGTTTTATATATTAAGTAAAATCATTTAACAAGCATTTTTAATACCCTGCATTTACAACTAAATTCATATCAAAATAGAACGAAATAAATTTACCGTTATGTCTGTAAAAGTTACCTTTTTATAAATTATTTGTTTTACAATGGAAGTAATTTGCTTAATTTTTGCGGTACAAAAATTGACTACATAGTCTGAGTATAATATTTGGTTTTGGTATCTCTAGTGAATCGAACCTTTTTAACTATCAGAAGATTTATCTTCGTATCGTTTTTGACCTTTCAATTATTTACCTTGTTTGGCCTTTCGATAAACGCACAAAACAAAAAAATAATTTTTGAACACCTTTCAATTGATAACGGACTTTCACAAGGAACTGTTAAAGGAATAGTCCAGGATGAAAAAGGATTTATGTGGTTTGCCACTCACGATGGGTTAAACAGGTTTGACGGGTATAATTTTAAAGTATTCCGCAACGACGAACAAAATAAAAGCAGTATCGGCGGAAGCTGGATTGAAGCGATTGACGTTGATATAAAAGGCGATTTGTGGATTGCGCATTCGGAAGGTTTTTCGAAATACAAAAAAGAAAGCGAATCGTTTGTAAATTATTCGCTCGACGAATTTAATCCCGGCAAAACCATAGGTAATTACAACAGGGCTTTTTCAATTTATTGCGATAAAGTTTACAAACAAAATATTATTTGGCTTGGAATTGAACGCGGCGTTATAAGATTTGATGTTGATAATAAATTTTTAGAGCACATAGATTTATACAAATACATAGAAAACAACGATCATATCAAAACTTTAGCGCAGGATAAATCCGGCGATATTTGGCTCGGCACAAATAGAAATACAGTTCTTAAATTGGAAAGAAAAACAAACGAAGTTAAAGTTTATTCTAAAAATGAAAACGATATAAATGTTTTCAGCAACGGGAACATCAATAAAATTTTTATTGATAAAACCGGTGAAGTTTGGGTTGGTACAAACCGTGGTATTTATAAATTTAATAAGAAAAAAAATCTATTTGAAAGCATCCGTTTTCTAGGCGGTGTAAATGTTGAATATAAAAGAATTGTATCTGCAGCCGAAGACGGCGAAGGCATTATATATTTCGGCACAAGCGAAGGTTTGATGATTTTTGATAAGAAGAAAAATCATACAGATGTTTTTGAAACAGATGAAGCAGAGCCAAATACTATTTCTGCCGGCGCTGTAATTTCTTTGTTTGTTGATAACAGCAAAGTTTTATGGATAGGAACCAACGGGAACGGGATTGATTTAGTTAACCCTGCTAAAAACAATTTTGATTTATTCTCTTACAAAAAAGGTATTCTTGATGTTAGAAGCATCAGAACTTTTTGCGAAGATGCAAGCGGCAGTATTTGGATTGGCGGTTATTCGGGATTAAATAAGCTTGATCCAAAAACCAACAGGTTCGAATATTATTTAGACAAAAATGATCCGCGCTATTCATCGTTCAATAAAAATATTTATTCGCTTTGTACCGACAGGGATAAACCCGGCGAAATTATTTGGATCGGGACGGAGGGCGGAGGTCTAATAAAGTATAATATTATAACCGGACGCGCGGAACAAATTCCTTACTTAACCGGGAAAAATAATTCAACAAACGGGGCGGTTATTTCTGCATTGTTCGATGACGGCAATGGGAATTTGTGGGTCGGCACTGAAAACGGTTTGAATGTGTATTCTAAAAGTAAACGAACGTTTTCATATTACACGCACGATGAAAATAATCCGCTCAGTATCGGCGCTAATGTTGTTATTGCAATATACAAAGACGGTTCCGGTAATTTATGGATTGGCACCGACCGGGGCGGCCTAAATTTGTTTGACAATTCCCAAAACACTTTTACAAGATTTTTATATAACCCGGAAGACAAACAAAGTATAAGTTCAAATGTAGTGATGGCAATATTTGAAGACTCGGATGAAAATCTATGGGTCGGCACAGCCGGCAGCGGTTTGAATTTATTTGATAGGAATTCCAAAACATTTAAAAGATTTACAACAAGGGAAGGTTTGCCTAATAATGTTATTTACGGAATTTTGGAAGACGACGCAGGGAACTTATGGCTTAGCACAAACTCAGGGTTATGCAGGTTCAACCGCAAAACATTCAAGGTTAGAAATTACAATATTCACGACGGGCTTCAGAGCAATGAATTTAATTTCAATGCTTATTTTAGAAGCTCGCAGGGTAAAATGTTCTTTGGCGGCATTAACGGCTTTAACTCATTTTACCCGCACAACATTGTAGAAAATACATTTATACCGCCGGTTGTAATAACCGATTTTCATTTATTCAATCGTAGCGTTGCTGTTGAAAAAGACGCGGGCGGAAATTTTACATTAAAAAAATCAATTGTACAAACAGATACAATCGTTCTATCTCATAAACAGAATATCTTTTCGTTTGAGTTCGCGGCTTTAAATTATGCGTCGCCGCAGTTAAATAAATACGCATATAAACTTGAAGGTTTTGATGAGGAATGGAATTATATCGGTAGTAAGCGAATCGCGAATTACACTAACATCGATCCGGGTGTTTATACATTTAAAGTTAAAGCTTCCAACAACGACGGAATCTGGAATGAGAAAGGAGCTTCAATAACAGTTATAATTGATCCGCCGTTTTGGACAGCTTGGTGGTTTAAAATGTTTGGTATTGTTGCTTTTGGATTTATAATGTACGGTTTATATGAATTAAGAATTATATCTGAAAGAAAAAGGAATGAGTATCTTGAACTTGAAGTTGAGCAGAGAACAGAAGAATTAAGAATTGCGAATGAAATGCTTAGGCGCGACGCGTTAAAACTTGAAGAAGCTAATAATTCAAAAGATAAACTTTTCTCGATAATATCACATGATCTAAAAAATCCTTTTCAATCTTTGTTGGGTTATACAGAATGGCTGCTTGAAGATTATAATAATTTTAATGATGACGACAAACGTAAAATAATTACAAACATTTGCGAGGCATCGGTCAATATTTACAATTTACTTGTGCGGCTTTTGGAATGGTCCCGCCTGCAATCCAGTCGTGTTAATTTTGAGCCTGTAAAAATTGATTTGAAAGCGCTCGTTGATTCTATTATTAAAATTCTGCGCGTAAGTTTAGACAAAAAACAAATCTCGGTTGTTAATGAAATTGATTACAATATTTTTGTTCATGCCGATGAAAATATGCTTAATTCAACGATCCAAAATCTTATAACAAACGCCGTAAAATATTCTTACGAAAACAGTGTTATAATAGTCAGCATGATTGCCAACGAGGAATTTGTTGCGGTTTCTGTTGAAGATTCCGGTGTAGGAATTCCCGAAAAAGTTATTCCTCGTCTTTTCAATACGGACTCAATTCATACCACAAGAGGCACACAAAATGAAATCGGAACCGGGTTCGGTTTGCTTCTTTGCAAAGAAATGGTTGAACGGAACGGCGGTACAATTTGGGTTGAAAGCGTTCATAAAAAGGGCAGTACATTTAAATTTACAGTGCCGCGCGCTAAAGTTTAATATTTACTGGCTTCGTAATCCCACTAAAATTA
>CAZRMG010000310.1:0-4200 GCA_964601095.1 uncultured Melioribacteraceae bacterium
AATGGTAGGTCGGAATGTCACAAGCATTTTCATCGGTTCTGTTTTCAGAAGGGATGTTTAGTTATCCCATAAATGTTAAGATTGCACAAACTTACACGATTTTCCCGAAAAGGTCAAATAAAAAGTTCATCGCAACTATAATTTTTATTACTGACAGTTATTACATTGCCAACAGGACGGCAAAAATCTTAACGTGACCGGGTCATCAACCTACGGGACGGCGAAATTTTTAGCAGGGACGGGTAAAAAGGTTACAGGACGGGTAAAATTTTAACAGGACTTTGTAAAACATACAAAAATAAACCGCCAAACTATTGCACGTTGTTCGAATGTTTTATACTTTGGTACTACAAAAATTATCCAACAGGTTGGAGATGTTGAGGGAAGAGAAGGCGTTCGGATAGTTTTTGGCAATAAATACCAATGATGAACAGAATAACATGAAAAATTAATCATTAATGGAAAACAACCGAATTAATTATAAATGGATGTACAATGGTATATAGTTTAATAACCATCGTAGTTTAATTAAAGATGTAGAATGTAGCACGCTTTTTGCCAATTAATTGAATATAACCAAAAACGATATGCTATGATAACTAAGAACGTTTTACTAATTTCAATACAACTTTTTGTTGTAAATATACTCGGAGCACAGGATTTAAAGGAGTCACTCGGAGGCATCAAAACAAATTTTAAAATTGTCTCAGATACCGTTGATTTATGCGTAAGTGATCAAATCATCATTTTAAGAGCAGAAAAAAAACACTATGGGGATGCGTCTTCTGGTTATGGCTGGGGCTATGGATACCAATCGTTTCATCTTGAGTTTATGGCGAAGAAGGAAATCAAGGTTGAAACGTTTAAATTTAAGCCTAGTCGGGATAATGAGAGCAAACTGGAATTAACATTTTACAATTCAGAAAACGGTATTCTTGCATCAACATCTGTTCCATTTGATCAGGTAGATGCATTAAGTAACCCAACAACATCCGACCGTCTATTCTTTTATTCAATAGACCTGATTGACATTCCCGTTGTATTACTAGAGAAGACGTCTAAAATTGACATGATTAAAAAAGTGTCGAGCAGGAACTAATATGATTAATTAAATAACTAACACGCACGCGTTTGTAACAAAATGCCAATCTAATCCGTCGTATATAACAAATGAAGTACTTAGCATACATTTGCTGTACTCATTCAATGTAAGATAATAATAACGCAATAAAACCACCAACATGAAAACAAAAAGAAAATTGAATTATTTAGGATTAATCCTAATAGCAACGCTATCCTCTGTTTATAGTTGTCAAAAGGAATCATCAACTAGTGTGGATGTAAAAGTTGAAAGTTCGTTAACCGGAAATCCATTAATTATTGATGACATAACGCAACGTGATTATCCGCTTCAATTAACATCCGGACAAAAAGAATTTGATTGGGAGAATGTGGAATATTTTCCACAACCTGCTGGCAATAAATTAATACCTATGCCCTGGAGTGATAAAGCGAAGAGGAACTTTAGCGAAGATATTCGTTATGATTATAAAAAAGAAGATGGTTGGATATTATATCATTGTTTATCTTCTGATGAAATAAGTATTGCTGTTAATACATTTATGCTTTACAATAAATACAGGGGCATTCTCCGATACTATTACTTTCTTACAACACCAGGCACGGAGAAATATTTAGATTATAATATATTATGGAACGGAATAGTGTCACTAGGGACTCATGCAAGCATGTCGCCAATACTAAACTTCGCGCATCAGAAAATAATTGATATAGATAACAATTCAATACATTGCAATACAATTGAACCCGAGTTGTTATCTGATTCAACATGGTACGCATGGGAATATGAATTGGCATTCGATAAAGACATTTATAACCAGAGCGCTAATACCTTTATTCTTGACATAGCTTATTCAATGTTAAAAAAGATGACATTGGCAATCAATGGAACGCAATTGAATGATTTAAATGCACGAATTCGGTTTTCTGATGGGTCTTACGGATATGGAGATTCATATAATGGAGATGCGAATATCATTATTTATGGGAAGAACGATATCAACCAAATGTCCAATATCTTATCCGGTTCCGATTTATCATTAATTAATGAAGTGTATAATAAACAATCGTTCGATAATATTTTGAACGGTTCAATAAATGATGATCATTTAGGAGAGATACAATGGAATGCAAACATAACAATTTCTACTCAGCCAAATGGAGTGGGATTACCAGGCGGGCATCAGTCGGTTATGCTTAGCGGTGCTGATAATACCGTACAGCGAGGGGCGGGACCATTTTATAATAAGCCCTTAGGTATTTTTTATTTAAATCGTAAACCCAAAGTATCTTATTCTACAATTGCTTCAGAAAGCTATCCTTTTCAATATGAATTGGATGTAAATTCTGTTGAGTATATTTTTAATCCATCGGTACTGGAATTCGCAGATATTAAGAATATAACGCAAAACATAGTAGCCACAGAAAATAGGGAATTAATTGAAAATAACAGCAGAGCAAAATTATATATGGGGCAGAAACTGTTATCCAATATCGAATTAACTATTCAGGGAGTTCGGGTGAGCTTTGATGTAGTTCCCAAAAATGGCAGCAAACCGGTACACATAGTTAAAGTTTTTAAGGCAGACATTGAAACTTCAAAGTAAAAATACTGTGGGCAATAAATAAGGCCCCAACTGCACAGACTGGAGCACGTTCATAACGCGTTCCAGCCTTACTAGTCGCTTATAACGTCAGAAAAAAACATTATAAGGCTGCGTCTTCTGTTTTAGGCGAATCGCCGGAGTTTTATCAAACGATAGATTCTTTAATGAACGCTAAATAAAAAATACCCCAATAACCGAATTGGAATAATAAATCAGATTACCAAAGAACTAACATAAAAAAATACAATGAAAACACTATCATTAATCATTTTTACCGGAGTATTTCTTCTTAGTTGCACAAAAGAAGAAACTGAAATTCGGGTCGAAAAAGAATACAATTGGAAAACACACCCCAATTTTTTATATGAGAATGCTGTTCAAATGAATAGTTTTTCTACAACGGATTGTTTGTTCTTTTATGGCATTTATAAATTTTCGGCCTTTGGTACCAATGCCATGGAAGCTAATTTTTTAGATACGATTACAGGCGTAACTATGACTAATTATTTTCATGTAGACCAGGATCAACCTACCCAGCATAAATTTCCAATAAGCAAAAATTTCTTTATTGAATATTTTAGGGCTGATGGAGTTTTTTCAAAAGAAGATAGAATATGCTTTGTTCCCACCAAGAATCCTGGTTCGACTTATACTTCTTTTAGTTTAAATATTAAAGATATAGATACTTCGTATGGAGGTTTTGACTTTTCTTACTTTTTGCAGAATGAATGTATTGCTATTAATGATAATAATCAGGCTTTAATTCCTTATCGTGGGTTAGGTAAAAATGTCGGTGCCCTTAAATTAGCTTTGGTTGATATTAAAGTGAATGCAGATTTCCTTGAATCTGTCGATACTTTAAGAACTAAAATTATTTCACTGGATGATGAATTCCAGATTAACGCATTGTACATTCAACATTTGGAGAATAACTTTTTCCTCACTACGGATACTAAATCGTATAGAGTTAATTCAAAAGGAGAAATTGCCGGGGTTTATAATTATCATTTTTACGATATCATAGAAAAGCAAGATACGGCTTTTGCGGTTGGATATGATTTTGATTTACGGCAATATGAATGGTCTTATTCATTGGATAAGGGTGTTTCGTGGAATAAGGTTGTAAAAATAACGAACCAATATGAGTGGCTCAATTATTCCATAGTGAACGACCAGATCATTGGATTTTGGAAATCACAGATATGGCAAATTAAAACAACTCCAAACGGAATTGAATCAATAGAATTGGATAATGATGGACTTGACGGAAAACAGATAACGTCTTTAACAGTATTTAAAGGTAAAGTTTTTGTATCAACTTTATCCGGAGTGTTTTATAAGACTATTGATGATTTTTTTAAAGTCAAAGAAACAAAATAAAAATAGGTACAATTAAATGGAAGATATGCCAAGTATTTTGGATATACCTTTGTTTACGAGGTAAACCCCGATGCTGGCGCGCGTTTGCAACCCTTTCCAGCTCGTTTGTAACCACCTGCTGGCGCTAGTTTGT
>CAZRMG010000311.1:0-4199 GCA_964601095.1 uncultured Melioribacteraceae bacterium
GGGCGAAAGAACAAGAGAAGGAAATGATCTTTGGTTAGAAATGAAAGAATCAGGCGTGTTGGAAAAAACTGCTTTGGTATTCGGACAAATGAATGAACCTCCGGGAGCTCGTTTAAGAGTAGGGTTAACCGGTTTAACTATGGCTGAATATTTCCGCGATGAAGAAGAAAGAGACGTGCTTTTGTTTATTGATAACATTTTCCGTTTTACTCAAGCGGGTTCAGAAGTATCTGCGCTGCTTGGACGTATGCCTTCTGCAGTTGGATATCAACCGAACTTGGCGTCGGAAATGGGCGAACTTCAGGAAAGAATTACATCAACAAATAAAGGTTCTATTACATCCGTACAAGCTGTTTATGTCCCAGCTGATGACTTAACAGATCCTGCGCCTGCTACTGCATTTTCTCACTTGGATGCAACAACAGTACTAAGCCGTCAAATTTCGGAACTTGGTATTTATCCCGCTGTTGATCCTCTTGATTCTACATCAAGAATTTTACAACCTGATATAGTTGGGCAGGAACATTACGATGTTGCTCGCCAAGTTAAAGAAGTACTTCAATCATATAAAGACTTGCAGGATATTATTAATATTCTTGGAATGGATGAACTTTCAGAAGATGATAAAATTATTGTTCGCCGTGCTAGAAGAATTCAGAGATTTTTAAGTCAACCTTTCTCAGTTGCGGAACAGTTTACCGGATTTGCGGGCAGATATGTAAAAATTGAAGACACAATCAGAAGCTTTAAAGAAATACTTGAAGGCAAGCATGATGATCTTCCAGAGCAAGCTTTTATGTATGTTGGTACTATCGAAGAAGCTGTTGAAAAAGCTAAGAAGCTGCAATCATGAAACAGTTAAGTGTGGAAATAATTACTCCGTCAAAATCGATTTACAAAGGCGAAGTAAAATCGATTACTTTGCCGGGAACACTTGGCAATTTCCAGGTATTATTCAATCACGCACCTCTTTTAAGTTCTCTTGAAATTGGCAAGATTAAGATTGAAGAACCTGACGAGAAAATAGTTGAATTTGCTACCGGCGGCGGTACCGTGGAAGTTAGAGATAATAAAGTACTCGTCTTAGCCGATAGCGTTGAAGAAATATCGAGTATTGATATTGATAGGGCAAAAAATTCCTATCAAAGAGCTAAAGAAAGATTAGCTAATAGAAACCAAGGTAATATTGATGTTGCCCGTGCGGAAGCTTCTTTGCAAAGAGCTATGAATAGAATGAAATTAGCAGGACACAATTATTAGTATTTAGATTTTGGATACGAGCTTAATAAAAAATCCCGCAATTAGCGGGATTTTTATTTTAAATGATTGCAGCTTTACTTTATTTAGATTGAGAAAATCTTTTTGCAACTTCATCCCAATTAACAACATTCCACCAAGCTGATATATAATCCGGGCGTCTGTTCTGGTAATTAAGATAATATGCATGTTCCCAAACATCAAGACCCATAACAGGGAAACCTTTTACGTCAGCAACATCCATTAAAGGATTATCCTGGTTTGGTGTGGATGATACAACAAGTTTACCATCTGAAACAACAAGCCAAGCCCAGCCTGAACCGAAACGTGTTGCCGCTGCGGCATTAAACTGTTCTTTGAATTTATCAAACGAACCGAATGTGCTGTTAATTGCATCGGCTAAAGCACCGGATGGCTGTCCGCCTTTATTGGGGCCCATAATTTCCCAAAACATTGTGTGGTTGAAATGTCCGCCGCCGTTATTTCTAATTGCAGCCGGAAGCTTTGAAATATTCTTGAATAAATCTTCTAAAGATTTGCCTTCATTTTCTGTACCTTCAACTGCTTTATTTAAATTTGCTACATAAGCTGCATGGTGTTTGCCGTGATGTATTTCCATTGTTCTTGCGTCAATATGCGGTTCCAATGCGTTGAATGCATAGGGCAATGATGGTAATTCGAATTTGCTCATTTTTATTTCACTCCTATTTATTGTTTTAATGTTTCTTGTTATCGCTTCAATTTTGTTAATACTTCCTGCGACCGTTAATAATCCGATCGAGGTTAAAAATTTTCTTCTTTCCATTTTACACTCCAAATGATTCGCCGCAGCCGCATGATTTTACAGCGTTTGGATTATTAAAAACAAATCCCTTACCGTTTAATCCGTCGCTGAAATCAAGGGTTGTGCCGGTTAAATAGAAGAGACTTTTGCCGTCAATAATTAATTTTACTCCGTCTTTTTCAAAAACAGTATCTGTTTCTTTAATTTCGCCGTCGAAGCCCATTTGATAAGTTAATCCTGAACATCCGCCGCCTTTAACGCCTATTCTTAAACCGGACTCGTGTGGAATATTGTTCTCTTCTTTTATTCTTTTAACTTGTTTGACAGCTTTTTCAGTTATATCAATTTCATATTGTGTTTGAGTATTATCGTTCATGAAAGTTTCCTTTCGAATAATTTTAGCTAAACAATTAAATAAATATTAAGATGATTCAATGATTAAAAAAATGTGTGAATGCATAATTCAAAAATCAAATCATGCAACCATACATTCATTCATCCATACTTTTTTGCTTTTATTTACTTAACAGCAGAATCGAGAGAAAAATTCACTTTCCAGGTATTTTTTGAGGTGGGTATTAATTCGTCATTATTAGTAAGTGCATTACAAAATTCAAAGGCCAGCTTTTCAGCTTCGGGATATTTTACTTTTTTACCCTTTTTTTCATAAAAACTTTTAATTGCATAAAGCAAATCTCGCAGAAAAATGTTCGATTTGTAATGAACTTCGTATTTTTCTTTCATGTAATTAAAGAAAATATGCTTATTCAAGATTAAATCATCCAATAAATTCATTTTTGCTTCCACTCATTTAGTAAAACATTTTTTTGCTGTAACAAAGATCACTCATTGAAAGGTTATAAATCAAGTAAAAAGATATTTTAATAATTATTAATAGGGTAGGAGCTAATATAAATCTGACTAAAAAATTATAGAAAAGAGATAGTTTTCTCCTTAATTTTTCATAATTTTAGGTGATTATTTTTTCGAATTTCGTTATTTGTTGTTAAATTATGCCCAACAAGTTACACCCGATACTTGTAACAACCCCGAAAATATAAAATACGGATGTGCACATCATTAAGCACAATGGGCAGTGAATAATAGAAGATATGATAAGGTTTTGAAAAAATTTCTTAATTAATATTCATTAATCATAAAAGTAATTGGAGTAAAATATGGTTAGTAGTTTATTCTGGATGGTGCCGGCGTCATCGGTTCTTGCGCTGGCTTTCGCTTTTGTTTTCTTCAAACAAATGATGAAAGAAAGCGAAGGTACGGATAAAATGGCCAGTATTGCATCTTATGTTCGTCAAGGTGCTATGGCTTATTTAAGACAACAATACAAAGTTGTTGGAATTTTCTTTTTAGTTATTACCGCGATATTCGCAATACTTGCATACGGATTCAATCTTCAAAATCCTTGGGTTCCGTTTGCATTTATAACAGGCGGTTTTTTCTCCGGTCTTTCAGGATTTTTCGGAATGAAAACCGCAACCTACGCTTCAGCAAGAACAGCTAATGCAGCCAAAGATTCTCTTAACAAAGGTTTAAAAGTCGCTTTTAGAAGTGGCGCAGTTATGGGCTTAGTTGTTGTAGGTCTCGGTCTTCTAGATATTTCTATTTGGTTTATCATTCTAAATGCTGTTTATCCGCAAGCAACAGACGCTCATAATCTCGTTATTGTTACTACAACAATGTTAACTTTCGGAATGGGCGCTTCAACTCAAGCTTTATTTGCAAGAGTTGGCGGTGGTATTTTTACAAAAGCTGCGGATGTTGGCGCAGATTTGGTCGGTAAAGTTGAAGCGGGAATTCCTGAAGATGATCCGCGCAACCCTGCTACAATTGCCGATAACGTCGGCGATAACGTCGGCGACGTTGCCGGTATGGGCGCTGATTTATATGAATCATATTGCGGTTCTATTTTGGCAACTGCAGCACTTGGCGCAGCGGCTTTTCTTGATACTCCTGAACTACAAATGAAAGCTGTAATTGCCCCGATGATTATTGCAGCAATAGGTATTGTACTTTCAATTCTTGGTATTTATATGGTTCGTACAAAAGAAGACGCAACTCAAAAAGATTTGTTGGCTTCTCTTTCACGCGGAATTAATTTCAGCTCGATACTTATTGTTATTGCATCATACTTTGTTGT
>CAZRMG010000312.1:0-4189 GCA_964601095.1 uncultured Melioribacteraceae bacterium
ATCAAAGACCTAAAATGGTTAACACGCATTGGGGCGGTGTTGTTGAAGATAACAGCTTCGGTACACACGAGTTTTTAGATTTTTGCGAATTGATCGGAACCGAACCTTACATAAGCGGAAATGTCGGCAGCGGAACTGTTGAAGAAATGTCAAAGTGGGTTGAATACTTAACCTTCGACGGCGAAAGCCCGATGGCAAATCTCCGCAAACAAAACGGCAGAGAAAAACCATGGAGCATCAAATACTGGGGCGTTGGTAATGAATGCTGGGGCTGCGGCGGTAATATGGACGCTGAATTTTACTCCGACATGTACAAACTTTATGCAACATACAGCCGCAATTACGGGAAGAATAGATTATATAAAATTGCTTGCGGCGGTACACCGGAGGATTTTGATTGGGTAGAAACTATTATGAAGGAAGTAAATCCTTCTTTGATGAACGGCTTCTCACTTCATTATTATACTATAACAAAAAATTGGACAGACAAAGGTTCTGCTACAGAGTTTAGCGAAGATGAGTATTTCTCAACTATAAAGAGCTGTCTTGAAATGGAGTATTTTATAAAGAAATATTCCAACATCATGGATAAGTACGATCCGCAAAAGAGAATCGGTTTGATGGTTGACGAATGGGGAAACTGGTTCAATGTTGAACCGGGAACAAACCCGGGATTCTTATATCAGCAAAACACTTTGCGTGATGCTATCACCGCCGGCGCAACTTTAAATATTTTTAACAACAATGCCGATAGAGTTAAAATGGCAAACATCGCACAGATGGTAAATGTTTTGCAAGCCGTCATTTTAACCGAAGGACCTAAAATGGTACTTACCCCGACATATCATATATTTGATATGTATAAAGTTCATCAAGATGCAACGCTGCTTCCAACAGAATTAAAATGCGGAGATTTTAAATTACAAGACAAGAGCGTTCCTGAGTTAAATATATCGTCCTCAAAAAGCAGCGACGGAAAAATTCACATCAGCATAGTAAACGTTCATCCAAATAAATCTGTGGATCTTAGCTGTGAAATACGCGGGCAAATATTTTCTTCGGCAATCGGTACAATTTTAACTGCGCCGGAATTAAATACATTTAACGCGTTTGACAGCCCGAATAATGTTGCACCAAAAGAATTTAAAGATGCAAAAGTTAAAGACAACAAAATAAACTTAACTATTCCTGCTAAATCGATAATAGTTCTCGAAGTAAAAAGCTAATGAAAAGCATTGTATTAAATAAACCTCATTCATTTGAAGTAGTTGAAATAGCATCGCCGGAAATTAAAAACCCCGGCGATGTTTTAATTAGAATTAAATCGGTTGGTGTTTGCGGTTCCGACATTCATTATTACTCCGACGGAAAAATCGGAGATCAAATTGTTGCTTACCCGTTTCGCATAGGACATGAGTGTGCAGGAATTGTTGAGCAAATCGGTGCTGATGTAAAAAATGTTATTCCCGGCGACCGTATTGCAATTGATCCGTTGGTTTCTTGCGGTAAATGCACTCAATGTTTAAGCGGAAGATTTCATACTTGTTTAAATCAAAAATTTCTTGGATGTCCCGGACAATTGGAAGGTGCGCTTGCGGAATATTTGGTTCTACCGTCGCAATGTTGTTATAAAATTCCAGATCAACTTTCCTATCAACAAGCTGTTCTTGCCGAACCGCTTTCAATTGGTTTACATGCTCTAAGTTTTATTTCGAAAAATGAAAAATCATTTGCGATACTCGGAACTGGTCCAATTGGACTTTCGGTTTTAACCGCAGCAAAATTTAGTGGTATTAATAAGATTTTCTCGACGGACGTTTTAGATTATAGAAATGGAATTACTTTGAAAAACGGCTCCGTTTATTCGGGTAATCCCCAAAAGCAAAACATTGTTAAAGATATTTTAGAAATTGAAAACGAAGGTGTTGATGTTGCTTTTGATTGCTGCGGCAAACAAGAAGCAATTGATCAAGCAGTTGATATTTTAAAACCCGGCGGGAAAATAATTATTGTTGGCATTCCCGAAACGAACGAAATTAAATTTAATCCACATCTAATTCGTCGAAAGGAAATTCAAATACAAAACGTGCGGCGTCAAAATGAGAAAGTTGAAACGGCTTTGCAAATGATTGCAAATCCAAGCTTCGATATTGATTTCATGATTACACATAATTTTTCGTTTGAGCAAACCTCGGAAGCATTCGATCTTGTAGAAAATTATTCTGGCGATGTAATTAAAGCAATGATCAACTTTGATTAAAAAGTTTGTACAGAGTATTATTTAGGCACTTTCAAGACTTTTAATTTTGATATCATCAAACCAGACTTTACCACCGCCGTTTTGAAAATTCGGTACTGCCAATAAAATAATTACTTTTGATGTGCCCTTTGGAATCTTAAATATGGAACTCACTTTTTTCCAATTTGTTGTTCCGACAATCTGATCTCTCTTTGTTGAATATCTCCCAGCAAGTTTACCGTTGTTCCAGAATTCTAATTCTATGTAAGGCGAATTATTGATATCCTTTGTTTTAATCCAGCCGCTCAATTCATAAGTATTAAGGTTTTTCAAACTATACCCGCTGCGAACAACTTTATTAATGTATGATTGCTTGGATACAGACTTTGGAATTTCGAACAACAAAGATTTTCCGCCGCTACGATAAGCTTTTTCATCAATGCTTATAGTTGCATAATCTTTGCCTTTTACCAAAATGTTTGAAGACCACCCGGCCGGAGTTAAATCGTTATCTTCAACATATTCAAAATCACCATTTAGTTTATCGGTTTCGAGCAATCCGCTGCACGCCGCCAATACTGTTAATAAAAAAATAAAGGATGAAAGAAATGATATCTTCCCGATACAAAGTTTATCTATATATTTTTGGTATCCGCTCAGTTTGTAATTCATATTTAACTCCATTGATTTTGTATAAAGAAAAAGATGCAAACCCGGGAGCCGCTAATAAAACCTACATCTCCCGGATTTGTATTGGGGGTGTACTCAACACATCAAGGAGCAATACTATTTTGTGTTTGCGTTGGCGAGGCCGGTTTATAATTTCTTCTAATCTTGTCATACTTTTCTTTTTCTTCTTCATTTAAATTTGGCACTAAGAAAACCTGTTTGGGATAAATTAAATCTGGCTCGTTAATTTTATCTCTGTTTGCGTTATATATAATCGGCCAAGCGAAGGGGTTGGAATAGTGTTCATCCTTCTTTGCAATATTCCAAAGACAGTCGCCCCGTTGTACCGTATAATTAATTTCTGCTACTTTTTCTTCCCATGCATCAAGTTTCCTTTGAAGTTGATCATGTACAATGTCAAAAAACTCAGGCAATGCACTAATTTTATTCTTCTTCATTACATCCAGTTCTGCTTGTTTATCTGCTTTGGGAGCTTGTTTTGCATCAATCGATGAACTTAGTGTGTTTAGCTTCGTTCTGAAATTATTAACATCTGCTTTTGTTGCACCGAGCATTTTATAAACATTATCCATACAATCATCGTACGATTGCAGTTCGTTTTTTGTTTTTGTGAGTTCTTCAATTTGTGATTTTAATGAAATAATTTCTTCGTTAAGCGCTGCTTTTTGAACTACAAGGTTGTCCATTTCACTTTGCCATTCTTCCTTCGTCATCTCTTCTTCTTGTCCATAAGCAATCACCGACAAAGAAAGTATAACGGTAACTAAAAAAATCATTCTATTCATTTTCATGACTATTCCCCAATATTTTATAATTAGTAAAACTATTGACCTACTGAGCCAAGATTCTTTTGTGTTTCAGATTTGGTTTTTTCACATTCATCCAGCTTGGCGTTTTTCTCTGCGATCTCTTTTTCAATCGCCGCACGACTACTTTTAAGAGAACTTGATTCCGCGTGAAGCGATTTTACTTCGGCTCGTAACGTCTGCAGTTCAGTCATTTCATCTTCCGAAACACCGCTGCATCCGGTAAAGCCGATGAACCCAATAAAAAGAATACTTAAGAAAATATTGATTGCTTTCTTTTTCATTACTCCTCCTGTTTAAGAAATGATTCAAATATTTTTAAAAGAAAAACCTTGCGCCGATTGCCGCATCAATATCAAATCCGGTTGAGCTAACAAGTGTTAAAGTTGGAACTACTTCTAAAAAAATATCGAGCGGCGTATCGCGCGGGAGCCACTGAATTCCCAACACTCCG
>CAZRMG010000313.1:0-281 GCA_964601095.1 uncultured Melioribacteraceae bacterium
TTGATATACCAGGCGCAAACATAATTGTTATTAACGATGCATTCCGATTCGGACTTTCGCAGCTTCATCAGTTGCGCGGCCGCGTTGGACGAAACGACAAGCAAGCATACTGTATATTAATCACACCGGACGAATTGGCTGTTAAGTCTAACCGTTATAATTATGATTTCGAGTATTTATCACCCGAACAGATAGAAAAACATAAAGCAATTATAAGATTGAATGCAATGTTAAAGTACAACAGCGGCTTTGAACTTGCCGAAGTGGATTTTAAGTTACGC
>CAZRMG010000313.1:291-3100 GCA_964601095.1 uncultured Melioribacteraceae bacterium
AAACAAAGCGGTTTACCAGAATTGAAATACTCCAATATAATTGAAGACACCGAGTTACTAATCGATGCCAAAGAGACTGCATTTAATTTTATCAATGATGACCCGGAATTTAAAAAAGAAAGAAACGCCGTTGTAAAAAAATGTTTGACGGAACATTATTCGCATCACATTCATCTTTCTAATGTCGGTTGATCAAAATATTTTTTCATTTATACTTTCATCATCAACATCACAGAAAAAAAATTTTAAATGACTATATTGGTAACAAACAATTAAAAGGAATTTGTATCAGTTCTTCTATACCAAATAAAAAATTAAAAGTAGCACTTACATATAACGTTAAACCTGAAGAAATTCTTTCTTTAGACAGCACACCTCTCTCTCTTCATAAAAACTCAACAACAAACTTTAACGATACATATGCCGAGTGGGATACAATCGAAACGATCAACTCTATTAAAGATGCCTTAGAACTTTTTCACGATGTGATAATGATTGAAGCAAACGAAGACGCGTATGAAAAATTCAAAAAAGAAAAACCTGAACTTGTTTTTAATTTTGCAGAGTGCGCTTTCGGTATCAGTCGCGAAGCACAAATACCGGCAATGCTCGATATGCTGCAGATTCCATACACAGGTTCCGACCCTTTAACACTTACAACTTGTTTGGATAAAGCCCGCACCAAAGAAGTATTATCATACTATAATATTCCCAACGCAAAATTTCTTTTAGTGCAGTCAATTGAGGATCTTAATTTTTTCAATCTCACATTTCCAGTGATGATTAAACCGGTTGCCGAGGGTTCAGGCAAAGGTATTTTCAATTCTTCATTCGTAAACAACAGCAAAGATTTGCATGAGCGTCTTGTATCAAATCTTGAAGTTTATAAACAACCGTTTATTGTTGAAGAGTTTTTACCCGGTAGAGAGTTTACAGTTGCACTGATTGGCAACGATAACGAGTTGGAAGTTCTCCCAATTGTTGAAATTAATTTTAACGAACTGCCGGAAGGATTGATACCCATATATTCTTTCGAAGCAAAATGGATAGCAGATACGCGTGATAATCCGCTTGATATATTTACGTGCCCGGCAAAGATAGATAAAGCACTTGAAGGAAAAATCAAAGACATCGCGATCAAAACTTTCAAAACATTACGTTGTAAAGATTGGGGTCGTATAGATATTCGGCTCGATGCAAACGGCGAACCAAATATTATTGAGATAAACCCGATTCCAGGCGTACTTCCCGATCCGTCCGATAATTCTTGTTTTCCAAAAGCGGCGCGTGCGGCTGGAATTTCATATGAAGAACTTATTAACAAGGTTTTATTAGCTGCGGCAAAAAGATATAATCTATTATGAAGTATGAACAAAAAATATTGATATGTTTTAACGAACCAACCCGTTATTATAATAATTATATCGGGAAGGACATATCCGACGCGAAAGACGATGTTGATCTTTCCGAAAGAGAATTCCTTCAACAAATTGCCAACATCAAAAAAGTTTTAGAGAAAAAATATATTAGCGTAGAAACTTATGCAGTTAACAGCGACATACGTGCCGCTATCAAAAGGTTTTTGAATTACTCCCCCGATGTTATTTTGAATTTTGTAGAGTCGGTTGAAGGTAATTCAAATCTTGAAAGTTATGTTGCCGGTTTGTATGAACTGCTTGAAATTCCGTACACAGGCAACAACATGATTTGCCTCGGGAACTGTTTAAGCAAAGCGCGAACAAAACAAATTTTACAGTCACACGGTATTAGAACTCCCAAACATTACATTGCTGCGGTCAACCACATTCCAACACGAGAAGAACTATCCCTTAAGTTCCCCGCAATTCTCAAATTAGCCAAAGAAGACGCCAGCATTGGTATATCAGAGTTTTCCGTTGTCAACGATTACGAAGCCCTAAGTCAACGTCTCGAATATCTCTTCTCAAATTATAAACAGGATGTAATAATTGAAGAATACATCGAAGGAAGAGAATTAAACGTTGCAATACTCGGCGATAAAATTTTGCCCATATCGGAAATCCGCTTCGACGGATTGCCGGATAATTTACCGAAGATCATTACATACGAAGCTAAATGGTCACCGGAGAGTGTTTATTACAAAAACACTGTGCCTACATGCCCAGCTCCTCTCGATGATTTGTTAAAAGAAAAAATCGAGAAGATGGCAAAGGAAGCGTTTGACGCACTCGACTGCCGCGATTACGCGCGCGTTGATATCCGTTTGAACGCAAAAAATATTCCTTATGTAATTGAAGTAAATCCTAATCCGGATATTTCACCGGATGCAGGTTTTATTCGTTCGGCCGGAACAGCGGGTATTTCTTACGAAGAAGTTTTGTACAAATTAACTAACATGGCATTAACAAGAAGACAATATGATACGCAAGCTGCAATCTGAAGATAGAATACAACTTGTTTCGATTGTCGAGGGCATTGACAATTTTAGCACTGAGGAAAAAGCTGTTGCAATTGAATTGATTGACGAAGCAATCGCAAATCCTAACCACGAGTATTATAATGTTTACGTTTTCGTAAACGACGGAAAAATTTTGGGCTACCATTGCGTTGGTAAAAGAGCCCTTACAGACGGCGTATATGATCTTTACTGGATTGTTGTCGGTCCGAATTCACAAAACATGGGCATTGGTAAAAAACTTTTAGACCATGTTGAAGAATTCGTAAAGGAAAGAAACGGCAGATGGATACTTGCCGAAACTTCATCCAAAGAAGATTACAACGCCACGCGAAATTTTTATTTCAGAAATAAATACACAATAGTTTCAGAGAT
>CAZRMG010000313.1:3110-4160 GCA_964601095.1 uncultured Melioribacteraceae bacterium
AAAGACGACTTAATAGTATTTGGCAAATACATAAAATAAAATATAAAGGGCACAACCATGGAACTCTGGCAGCAAATGATAAGGGACAGCGTTCATACTGTAGACCAACTTGTAGAAAGATTCAATATTGATAGAAAAGTTGCCGAAGGACTCGATGAGTTCTTCCAGGCTCGAATAAATCCTTACTACCTAAGTCTAATCCGTCAACCGGGCGATCCCATTTGGCTGCAATGCGTGCCCGACGTAAAAGAACTTGAAGATATAGACGGCTACGACGATCCGCTTCAGGAAGACGCGATGAGTCCGGTACCGAATATTACCCACCGTTACCCCGACAGAGCGTTATTCCTTACAACGAGTCAATGCGGAATGTACTGCCGTTTTTGTACACGAAAAAGAAAAGTAGGTAACTCGGATAAGATTTCAATGCGCCAGCTTGAATCGGCGTTTAAATATCTTGAGCAGCATACTGAAATCAGAGACGTAATCATGTCCGGCGGCGACCCATTGATGTTAACCGACACAATGCTTGAAAAAATTCTCCAGCGTCTTCGCAAAATTCCTCACATAGAGATTATAAGAATCGGTTCAAAGATGCCGTGCGTTTTACCTCACCGCATTACACCGAAATTATGTGAAATGATAAAAAAATATCACCCTATTTATATCAACACACATTTTAATCATCCGTGGGAAATAACACCAGAAAGTACTAAAGCATGCGGTATGCTAGCAGATGCCGGGTGCCCGGTTAGCAACCAAGCCGTACTAATGAAAGGCGTTAATGATGACCCGGCGGTAATGAAAGAATTGTTCACAAAACTTTTAAAAATTCGTGTACGCCCATATTATCTTTATATGGCAGATGAAACCAAAGGTGCGAACCATTTTAGAACCTCTCTCGATAAAGGATTAGAGATTATTTATGCTTTGCGGGGACACACAAGCGGTTTAGCTATTCCCCACTTTGTAATTGACGCACCCGGCGGCGGCGGAAAGATTCCTGTTCTTCCGCAATATATACTTCACCGCGACGAAGACAGAATTGTT
>CAZRMG010000314.1:0-4144 GCA_964601095.1 uncultured Melioribacteraceae bacterium
GATAAAAATAAATCTGCGATAATCATAAATAATCATGATAATCAGTGTTCTATTCTTTCATAAAATTAATTCACAAAAACTGGTTAATCTCATATTAATAAAAATAACGCAACTAAATAAAAACCCCGGTACAACAGGCCGGGGTTAGTTAAATGTATAACTCGTATAATTGTAAAATTATTTCAAAAGTATCATTTTTCTTGAGAATGAATAATTACCGCTTGTTAGAGTATAAATATAAACACCGCTTGCCATGCCGTATGCATTAAATTTAACTTTATAGTTATCGGCGTTTTGATAATCATTTACAAGTATTGCAACTTCTTCACCCACTCCATTATAAATCTTTAACGATACAAATCCTGATTTAGGTAATGAATAAGTTATTACAGTAGCAGGATTAAACGGATTGGGATAATTCTGAGATAATTGGAATGTAACCGGAATTTCATTTTCTTCTTCAACATCTGTGAAATTCAGAACTTTTAGAAGTTCTATTCCTTCGCCTGTGCCTAAATCCCGCGAATATTTTTTATCTATTTCATTATTCCAATGTTCATGAACACCCAGACTTGCGAGTGGATTGCCGCTATTATCTGGATCGTAAATGATTCCTTCCGCCCATTGTGATGGATCTGCTGCTTGATGTAAGTAATCATCGGCAGCAGGTTTTTGAGCATATGTTCCGGCACCATCATCAATTGTTCTTTCGGCAGTGAATTCTGATCTTAGAAAATCGTAACCCACTGATTCAATTGCAACTGGATCGAGGGAAGCAAATATAGACGACATCCAATCATTGTTAAACGGCTGCATCGAGAATTTTTTCGGGAAACTGATTTCCTGGTCGGCCGGCCATAAAGCATCCATTAAATAAAAAAGTGTTTTACCGCCAAGATGTTTGCTGCCCATTAAATCAACCTGTACTCTATACATACCGTATTCTCTTCTGCTGTTATGTTCAATTTCAATTGGATCAATTAAACCATTGTGAAGATGAGAAGCATCTGCTCTTGTATGAGTACCAAAATGATTTTTAGCAAACATTGTTATGCCTGCTCGCTTATGTCCCTTTAACATCGGGATATTAAGAACATATTCAGCATCTTCAAATGCTGTGTATAATTTATCGTCTGTAATTGCAGCTCCGCCCGGTCTGTTTTTATCCCATACATTTTCACGCAATATCGTTCCTTTGTCGGAATAGAAAATTTTTGCCGATGTACCGGCAACAAGTTGTTCTCTACCTAAGTTTGTATAATTATCATGACTAACGTAATGCACATCGGGGAACTCACTATGCCACATATCATAACAATGTTTATAAGTATTCCTCATCGGATCGCCGACGTAAATATCACTTTGAGCAACACCAACAACATTTACCAACTGTCTTAATAAGGAAAGAATAATTTGCGGTGAAGTTTCGGAAATACCGTAAGAATTATTAGCTCTTACCGAAAGATCTTTTGTATCATAATTTCCGCCCCAGCCGCTAACGTTATTAATTTTAATAAATATTTTTTCGCCCGATTTATAATCAACACTGCCTTTACCTCTTTTATCGTTATGATATTGGAATATTGCATCCCAAGATTCTTTGTCGGAGGTTTTACCGGTAAGATTGTTAATTGCCTTACTAACCATTCCGTCGATTACTTCCTGGTCGTTGTTTTCAGGCATCCACCATGCTTTACCAACTTCTGTAGGATCGCAATTTTCATTTGTGGCTTCGGCGTCATAAACCCAAACTACTCTGCCGGGAAAAATACCCTGTGCATTGCCAACTGGGCTATTAACAACATGAGATGATTTCTGAAGCGGGTAACCGGGGTCGCCCAAATTTTCCGTTGTATTGCTTGAATCGCTAAAACCGAAAATTGCGAGACCGATAAAAAGAAAATGTGGTGATAGAAATATTCTCTTTTTGGTTTTCATATATGCAATTGAAGTAACAAACATTGATGCCAAATAGACAAGAAAACCTGTTGCAAATGGTGTAGCGGCTTTAACGCATGGATATTCCGCCCTGCTCGGTTTAGGGATTACACGAAATAATACCCAAGCCAATGCAGCCAAACCGACAATTGGAAATAGCAGTTTGTAAAAACCGTTAGGTAAAACTATCTTTCTTACTCTGCCCGTTTTAGGACATACTTTCACAAATTTCTGAAAAAATGAATTCATTATTGATACCTCGTACTTTAATCGTAATATGTGTTAAACAATTTAATTAATTTATTTTTTTTACTTCTACTTTTATTTGGGTAAAAGAGTGTGCCGGGAATGAATATGATATTTTGTTTCCTTGCGTTTTTACTTCTTTTACCTGCGGTATGTATTGATCTTTCTTATCGAACGTAAACGGCTCATCGAGCGATTCGCTGTTAATTATACTTGCTTCGGCTTTGCTTGCAAACATGCCCGAACTATTTATTATGTCTGTTATTATCGTTTTTTCTTTATGCCTGTTTACAACATTAATGTAAACTGTGTTTGTTTCTTTTGAATATGTTGAAGTTACATCTAAAAATGGAATGCCTTTATACTTTGCCGTGTTGAATGTATCGCACTCAACATATGTATCTATTGAATTTCCGAGACAGTTGTTTGAGTATAATTTAAATGTGTAAAACAGCGGACTTTTAAAAGTTCCTTTTTCCCTATCGCTTGATAATAAAGATGTAAGCATTGTAAAGTTTGTCATCTTAACAATATCTGCATTACGCAGAAAAGAGTTGAAAGATTGTGCAACCGGAAGAACCGATAAAAAATTTCTGCTCATAATTCCCCATTCGTCAACAGAGATGTAAATAGGATTTTTCCATTCCTTCATAGCTTTAACTGTTTTAATTCCCGCGGCAGTCACTGTTATCTTTTCTTCAAAATCCATCGCGCTTTGTCCCATATAAGTATAATAATCGGGTGAGTTTTCCCAATAGCGGTGGATTGAAAAATAATCAATCATATCGCCAAGTCCCTCTAAAGTTTTTCTATTCCATTCAACCCATTGGCCTGTACTTTCATAATATGATGAGCCTGACGCCACTAATTTTATGGAACCATCAACAGCTTTCATTGCTTTTGCAGCTTCTCTTCCAATCTTAACATAATCATCTGCATTTTTATGACCCAATTCCCATGGCGCTCCGTCAACTTCATTTCCCAAATCCCATATCTTTACGTTGTATGGTTCGGGATGTCCGTTCTTTGCACGCAAATCGGAATAGTATGTTCCTTTCTTGTAATTGCAGTATTCAAGCCAGTAACATGCGTCCATAATTGTGCTAAGTCCAAGATTAACGCACACAACATTTTCGCTGCCTATTGCCTTGTTTAATTGGAACCATTCATCCGTACCAACATGATTATTATCGATGCCGCCCCATGCAAGGTTTATACGCGCCGGGCGTTTTTCTTTGGGTCCAATTCCATCCTGCCAGTTATAACCCATAACAAAATTTCCGCCGGGCCAACGCATGTTTGTAATCTTTAATTCTTTCATTGCATCGATGTAATCTTTTCTAAATCCGTTTTCATCGGCAAGCGGCGATTTGGGATCGTATAAATTTCCATAGAGCGTATTAAAACTAACTGTATCAGGCAGCCCCATTCTCCTGCCGCTGAATTCAATCGGTTCCATAAACACGCCGTAAATTTTAGGATCGATTTCCCCGATAGTTCTTTCAACATCAATTTTTATTTTTGCCGTTTGAGCAAATACTGATATCGAAAAAGTAGTGAACAAAATAAGCAAGAACTTTTTCATAATACTTCTGTTCCTTGTTTGTAATTAGTTATTTTATAATTTGCATTTCTATCTATATAATAGCAAACATCATTCTGCCCGAACTTTACTTTTAACACATTTTTTAAAAGATTTTTACACGGTTTCAGATTCTATTATTTATTCAAAACTTATCCAGTCTATCTCGGCATGATTATCAATTTTCAATTGAATAATTAGATTGTGAATTCCTTCTTCATATTTTAGCAAAGGTGAAGTAAGTGTTGTCCATTCACCATTTTTAGGAATTTTTACCTCGGCAATAACGGGTCCGTTTTCGTTATTTAATTTTACTTGTAAATCGGCTCCCGTTTTTGATGAAGTTCTAATTTTAATAGAACCATATTTTTTACTTCC
>CAZRMG010000315.1:0-4143 GCA_964601095.1 uncultured Melioribacteraceae bacterium
CAAATCCAAAGGGTACACTATTGTAGAAATATCTCGGAATGAATTTGATATTGCAAACGACCCGATGAGTAGTTTCGAAACTTATTTGGATGGTGTTGATGTTGTAATAAATTGTGCGGGTGTAATAAAACCTACTATTGCTAAAAACACGATTGAAAACGTTTTAAAGATTAATTCGTCATTCCCGCGAAACCTCGCAAAAGTATGCGATAAAAATGGAATCAAATGTTTCCACATTACGACCGATTGCGTTTACACGGGCAAAAAAGGCAACTATGATGAAAACGATTACTTCGATGCGGACGACATGTACGGTTTAAGCAAAAATGCCGGGGAGAATAAGGATTGCATGGTAATCCGTACTTCGATTATTGGAGAGGAGAAAGGACAGAGCCGCTCTTTGTTGGAGTGGGCTAAAAGTCAGGCGGGTAAAGAAGTAAACGGATTCACAAATCATAAATGGAACGGCGTTACTACTTTATATCTCGCTGAAGTTATCGAAAATATTTTAAAGAATGATCTCTATCAAAAAGGAATATTTCATGTTCATTCGCCTAATGCCGTAAACAAATATGAACTATTGCAAATATTTGACGAAGCATACGAATTGAAATTTTCAAAAATAAATGCAACGGAAGCTAAGGACGCGATTGATAGAAGCATTGCAACAGTGTACGAACTTTCATCAAAAGTCTGCACTAAAACTTTACAGCAGCAGGTAAAGGAAATGAGAGAATTTTTTCAAACAATTGAAGTATAGCCAATAAATAAAAGTATGAAAACAGTATTTGCAAATAAAACGGTTGAAGAATATATTCTATGCATTATCCCATCGATTAGACACTATTTCATTAAGGTTAAAAAACAAATAAGACTAAAATTTTAATAAACATTTAAGAATTACATAACGATACCAAAGGAAAATTTAATGAATGTACTTGCTGTAGGAGCTCATTACGACGATATAGAAATCGGCTGCGGTTTATCTATTAAAAGACTAATTGATAGAGGTGCCAAAGTTTATGCCGCTGTTTTGACAGGTTCTGATTATGTGGTAAAAGAAGACTTGCATAGAAGGAAAAAGAAAACGGCAGTTATTGAGGGTAAATCTGCTTTCGAAAAACTTGGAATTATTCATGAAAAGACCACGCCCCTTCCAAATCAGAAAATGGTTTACGATCAAAAAGTTATGCAGGAATTGGAGAGAATTACGGTTAATGAAAAAATAGATTTAGTTTTTACTCATTGGTTCGGAGATCATAATACAGATCATAAAGCAACCTGGGAAATGTCGAGAGTTGCCTTCAGAAGAGTACCAAACGTATTGCAGTATCAAAGCAACGCATACTTCGATAACGTTAATATTTTTACACCGCAGTTTTTTTGGGGATTCTCAAATCACGATTACAAATTCAAAGAGAAAATATTATCGGTTCACGAGTCCGAATGGAATTACAGAAAGAACAGGTGGCAGAGAGAAATTTTTGACCGCGAAAGATTCTGGGGATATTTGTCCGGAAACGATTATGCGGAAGCATTCATGGTTACAAGATTGGTCGATACTGCAAAACTTGGATTTTATACAATAAAAAATAAGTAAGCTGATGCCTGAAAAGTTAAGAGTAATATCGATTGGCACAACGCCGATGACAAGAAAAATTAACGACCTTCTGGAAAGAATGGATTGCGTTGACTTCGCCGGAATTGTTAATCTTAACCCGGAAAAATTTGCCGGAAGATCGAATTTTGAACCAATGTATGAGTTTAGAGCAAAAAGACCTTCCGATATTTTTTATACGGAAGATATAAATGATAAACAAACCGTCGATTGGGTAAAGGATAGAAATCCTGATATTATTCTTCAATCCGGCTGGTCGCAGATTTGGAAAAAAGAAATTCTTGAGATCCCTAAACTATTTTGTGTCGGCATTCATGCAGCTCCTCTCCCCGAAGGACGCGGCGCGGCAATTTTAAACTGGAAACTTATTGAAGGCGGCGGGCCGTGGGGCAACTCGATGTTTATTATGGAGGATAAAACCGATATGGGCGATATCCTAGATTTCGAACCTTTTGATTTGGAACATCGCGATGATGTGAGAATGGCATATCTCAAAGTAGATAGAACGGCTCTTAAAATGGTAGAGAGAACATTACCGAAAATTTTAAATGGAACTTATACACGTCAATCGCAAGCAGGAAAGAAGGGGAGCCGGTATTTTAAAAGAACCCCTAAAGACGGCAAACTTGAATTTGATTGGAGTGCAGAGAGAATTAATAATTATGTTAGAGCTCTAACCCATCCGTATCCCGGCGGATTTTTCGATACAAAATTCGGAAAGATAATTGTATGGACATCGGAAATTGATGAAAATAAATCCAATAATAAATCGGGTACAGTTATAGAAATTAAAAAAGGAAAAGGTCTTCTCGTTCAGGCAGGCGAGCAATCGAGAATCTGGCTGAAAGCAATTGAACCTGAAAACGATGTTGAAGTTTGGAGTGATATCTGGGCAGAGGAAACTCGATTAATTGCAGGATTACATTTATAATAATAAACACTCAACCGAAATCGTAGGATCTTTAATCTTCCCTAATATATTTTAAGAATTTTGCAGGCGAGCCCACATGTATTTCTTTATCCGGAATATCATGTGTGATTAAACTATTTGCCCCGGCCACGGCATAATTTCCAATCTTTCTTTTTTCTAATACTTTTGCACCAAGAGTAACATCGGAAACATTTCCAATATTTACGTAAGAACTTGTTATAGAACCGACAGAAAAATGGCATAGTTTGCCAACTTTTGTGTTATGCCCGACAAGAGAATTTGCCATTAATAATGAACACTGACCTAAATGAGCCATAGGTCCTACATAACAATTGGACATTACAAACACTCCTGGTTCAAGTAAAGCGTTATCGGCAACAAATGCGGTTTTATGTATTATGGTAGCATATCTTTCTTTAGGAATTTCAAGTTTGTTAAATACTTGTTCGGTAAGAATATTTCTGCCAATCATATGAATTGCATATACAAAATAATATTCGTTCTCAACAAATTTTGCTGCTTCATCCGTCCCGCCCAGAACAGGATAGTTGTTAATAGTTTTTCCTTTTTCGAAATCGTTTAAAAATCCAGCAACTTCAAATTCAT
The DNA here is from genome assembly GCA_964601095.1 of uncultured Melioribacteraceae bacterium. Classification (GTDB taxonomy): domain Bacteria; phylum Bacteroidota; class Ignavibacteria; order Ignavibacteriales; family Melioribacteraceae; genus JAEWUC01. The sequence continues at coordinate 3,156 of CAZRMG010000315.1, forward strand.
AATCATTAAAACGTTTTCTGTTGTCTTCAATGCATGAAGCTACAACACCTCCATTTCCTTCCCCGCCTATAATTATAACGCGTTTGCTCATAACTGCGCATCTCTCTGTTTAATCAATCTATTTTTTCTGATTACTTCATTTGCCGATAATACCATAGGCGGTCCAATAAATTTTCCGTTAACGTATGCAACACCTTTTCCATTTTCTTTTGCGTCGTTAAAAAGTTTAACCATCTCTGCGGCTGCATCCACCTCGATATTGCTTGGCGAAAAATATTTATGAACCAGATCAATTTCTTTCGGATGCAATACTAACATTCCTTCAAAACCAAGATTTTTAGCAATCTGTAAATTCTTTTCAAGGTCTTCTAAATTGTGAACCTTAATATGAACAGTGTCTATGGGAATAACACCGTTAGCGCGCGCAGCCATTGCGATTAATGCACGCGGAGTAAACAAGCTTAAAGAACCGGCATCATGAACTCCCTGTAAATCAGTAATAAAATCTTCACATCCGTAAGCTATTGCAATCACACGTGAAGAAGCCTGACAAATTTCTTGAGCATTTAATACTGCAGCGGTAGTTTCTATTAATGGAATAATTTTAAATGTCCCCTTTGGAATTCCTTTCTCATATTCAATTGTTTCCAATAATTTATCGAAGAAATAAACATCCTCACCTTTATGGGATTTTGGATACATAAATCCTTCAATACCTGGAATAGTAAGTTCATAAACATCTTTTAAGAGATGTCCGCTTTCCCTATCATTAACTCGTGGAAATATTACATGATTGTTAAATTTTCCATTGGTCACCCATTTTTTAATAGTGTCTCTTGCAATTTGTTTATTTGAAACCGGCTGAACAGAATCTTCGATATCCAATAAAAGCACATTGGCACAAGACCTTGCGGCGCTCTCAAGTAACTTTTCGTTGTGACCGGGAACGAACATCAGACTTCTTAAAAGGTACTCGCTCATTTAACAT
>CAZRMG010000316.1:0-4123 GCA_964601095.1 uncultured Melioribacteraceae bacterium
GTAGCTTGATAATTAACGGAGTCTCAAATCTCAACTAAATTTGACTTTATACCAAATCGTTTCATACTATAAGGATTATTTTAATTTATTATTATGGAACCTAAGTATAAACTGCTCTCCGCAATGATTTTTCAATCGCGTTTTTAAAACTTCCGAGAATAACAGGTTTTTGAAAAATAAAGATAACGCCTAAATCGCTGTATTCTTTTTCGAGATTAGGAGTGATGTCGCTGCTTAAAACAATAACCGGCGGTTTGTACTTCAGCTCCGAAGTGTTTAATTGTTTAACAAGTTCATAGCCGTTCATTTCGGGCATGTTATGATCCGTAATTACAAGAGCTGGTGAAAACTGTTGAATTTTTTCTACGGCAACCTTTCCGTTTTCTGCTTCGAGCACAGTATAACCCGGCATCAAACTGCGCAGCAATTTCGAATACAGTAGTCTGTCCATATTCATATCTTCAACAAGTAAAATATAATTTGAAGCGACCGGAATTGTAAAAATGAATTCAGAGCCGTGACCGTATTCGCTTTCAACCCAAATTTGTCCGCCGTGCTTTTGCACAATCTCGTTAACAAGCGAAAGTCCAAGTCCGCTTCCCCGTTCGCCCGCAGTACCCGGAGTTGTAAATTTTGAATCGACTTTAAAAAGTTTTTGCCTGTCTTCGGGCATAATGCCAACTCCGTCGTCTTTAACACTGAATTGCGCCTGGCGTTTTTCAACATCTGCTTTGGCAATAATCTTTATTGTTCCGTTTTGCTTTGTAAACTTAATAGCGTTTGAAATAAGATTATTAAATACCTGGAATAAAAGACTCTCATCCGCATGAATAAAAAAGTCTTTATCAAGTTCAGAAACAATGCTGATATTTTTTTGAAGAGCCGCACCGGATAAAACCTGGATAACTTTATCTATAATTGCTTTTGAGTTTATTCTATCCGGTTCAAATTTGATTCTGCCTGTTTGCAGACGCGTCCAATCCAATAAAGAATTAACCATGTTAAGCATGCTCTTTGCGGATTCGCGTATAAAACTTATATATTCGTCACGCTTGTCTTCTTCCAAATCTTTTTCGGTTAATAGGAAATCTGTGAATCCAAGTATGGAAGTAAACGGCGTTCTTAAGTCGTGAGATACAATTGAAATAAACCTATCCTTTGCGTCGTTCAGTTCTTTTAAATCTTTGGCGGATTTTTTCAACTCTTCTTCGGCACGTTTTGCAATCGAAACATCGCTTATAATTCCGAATACTTTTTCAATTTCGCCCCGTGAGCCCCTTGCAAGCGTAATTTTATTTTCGATCGATATTACATTCCCCTGTGTATCAATAATCCTGTATTCAAAAGTATCGAATGACTTTGTAATATCACCGTAAAGTTTATCCATCTTTTTGTTAAACTCATCAATGTCGTCCGGGTGAATAATTTTCTGCCACAATTCCGGGTCTTTTAGAAATTCAACTCCCGAATATCCTGTTATTTTTTTTATAGCTGGGGAATAAAACACAACTTGTAAATCGCCCTTTACTCTTTCGGCAGTCCAGATGCTTTGATTTATATTTTCGGAAATACTGCGGTATCTTTCTTCGGATATTTGCAATGCTTTCTGTACTTTTTTCTCATCTGTAATATTCCGTAAAACCCAGACGGTAAAATTCTCGTCTTCAGTTTGATAAGACGATACTGAATTTTCTAATTCGATTACCGAATTGTCGCGCCGTTTTCCTGCAAATTCATATCTTTCAGGAGAATCCTTTCCTTCTTCACAATCCTCAATATATCCTGATATTCTTGTTAAATCTTTTTCATGAATAAAGCCGAGAGGGTCTTCGCCAAGAATTTCGCTTGCGCTTGTATAACCGAACATTTTTACAAACGAATCATTAACAAGTACAAATCTTTTTTTACTAAGCAACGCAATTCCATCCAATGAAGCTTCGAAAACGGAACGAATAAGTAAAAGGTCTTTTTCTGATTCCTTCTTAAGAGTTATATCTGTCAGAATTACGTTATAATATTGGGGAAGATTTTGTAAATCCGATACAAGCGAAAAGCCGGCAAGAACATGAACTCTTTGGCCAAGCTTTGTGATCATCGGGATTTCGAGTGATTGAATTCTGCCGGATTGAATCAGATCCAAACTAAAACCCATATTACTTAAAAAATACGGATCAATTAAATCATTAAAGTATAGTTTATGAATTTCGTCTTCGGCATACATAAACACATCAAGGAAATGCGGATTTGCATACGTTATCTTTCCGTCAAGCGAAAGAATACAAATAAACTCCTGCGAGTTTGTTACAATGTTTTTGAACAGTTCTTCGGATTTTTGTAATTCTTTTTCAGTTTTAACTCTTTGAGTAATATTTGAGCAAAGCATAATTATGCTTTCATCTTCACCCTCACCGATAACGCCGATTTTTATTTCGTAGTATTCAGCGATTCCTTCTTCCTCACCAATTCTCAACTGATCTTCCCACACTTTGGAGAGAGCAAGTTCGCTAATAATATTTCCGAAATAGTTCTCATTTATCTGCGGAAATATTTTGCCGATAAATTTACCGAATACTTCGCTGCGCGTAAGCCCGAATAGTTTTGTGGCAGATTCGTTCCAAAAATTTATTTTACCTTCATTTGTTAAACCGATAACCCCGTCAAGAACACGCGAAACAATTTGCTGGTATTTATTTAATTCTCTTAATTCTTCCTCGGGAACCCGGTCTAATTCTTCAACGCCTGTTATTTTTCTTACAAGAACGATAATCGTGTCTATGCTCGAATCGCGTTCGCCGAACGGTATTAGCGTAATTACAACTTTATGTTGTTGCGAATTTTTTACAAAGGGAATTTCCGTGTAAACTGTTTTGTTCGATTTAATTACGGCATCAAACAAATTTTTAAATAAAATAGCCGAAAATTTTTGGGGACGTTTTGGGCCTTTATGATTTTCGGGTTCAAAGAGAAATTCAAAATCATCGATGTTTTTTGAAGGCACTAATTTGATATTCCCGTCGCGGTCTGTAAGAAAAAAATAATCGCAAATAAGGTAGAGAAAATTCTGAAAATTACTTGAATGCAAAAGTGTAACATCGTTTTTTTCCGGACTTACTTTTACATCCTCCACAACCATGATTCCGCCTTTGAATAAAGAATCAACAATTATCGGCGAGCATTTAACAAGGATAGAGATTTTACCTCCGCCCAGCGTGCGGGATGTTACAAGTTCTTTCTCAAACGAGATTCCTTTTTCTAATTCGTTTAATTCTTTCCTAAGATCAACTTCTTCGAACAAGCGGTATTTGTAAATACTTTTACCGATTAAAGATTCCGAATTTCCCTCAACAACTCCGTTGAATGAGAAAAAATTTTTATTCACATACTTTACCAGAAAATCATCTTGAAAAAGTAAAACACCTATGGGGGCCGATTCAAGGTATTCACGGAAGGTGTTGTCGGTGCTTGAAAAATCGAATGTTTTGTCGAATTGTTGAGGCATCAAGAATTACTTTTCAAAAGTTGTATTGAAATTTATAAAAAGAGAACCTCAAAATGAATCTTATTTATCGATATGCAAAAAAAAGAAGGATGATCAAAATTCATCCTTCTTAATTTAATTTATAGAATTTTGGGGCCTGCTTTGGCAATAACTTCGGAGGTTTCGCCGACAAATAATTTAAAATTTTCATGAAACATGCTAACCAACTTTTTAGCGGCTTCATCGTACTTTGTTTTATCCGACCATGTGTTTTTAGGATTTAAGACATCGGAAGGAACCCCGTTAATTGCAACCGGAACCTGGAAACCGAAATAAGGGTCTTCATATGTTTCAGTTTTATCAAGTTCGCCGTTCAATGCTGCATTAAGCATTGCGCGCGTGTATTGTATTTTCATTCTGTGGCCTGTTCCATAAGGTCCGCCAGTCCAGCCGGTATTTACAAGCCAGCACTTAACATTATGTTTCTTAATTTTTTCACCGAGCAATTTTGCATAAACAGATGGATGTAAAACCATAAACGGCGCGCCAAAGCAAGTACTGAATGTTGCTTTCGGTTCAGTAATTCCTTTTTCAGTCCCAGCTACTTTTGCCGTATAACCGGATAAAAAATGAATCAGTTAAACA
>CAZRMG010000317.1:0-4113 GCA_964601095.1 uncultured Melioribacteraceae bacterium
CTTGTTATCGCTGTATTCACAATAATTGTTTCCGATACTTTCACACACATTCCAAGTTCAGGTACATCATCAATTCTGTTCATATTTTTGGCAGTCGGTTTTGGATTTGCAATTACTCGTTTTAAAACATCACTTCTTGTTTCTTCAGTTATTGGAGTAGTTCTTTTATTTATATGCATATACCTTGGCAACTTATTTCCACTGCAGCTTAGCAAAGAAATTTGGATTTGGATTTTACTCGGCTATATTTTTATCGCTTCCGTAACTCCAGTTTGGATTTTATTGCAGCCGCGTGATTATCTTAATTCATATTTTCTTTATGCACTTATGTTTGGCGGAATTGTCGGATTATTTTTTACAATGCCCTCAGTAAACTTAGCGCCTATAACTTCTTTTTCGGTTGATAAGGTCGGTTATCTTTTCCCAGCATTATTTGTAACTGTCGCTTGCGGTGCAATAAGCGGCTTCCATTCTATTGTTGGAAGCGGCACAACTTCCAAACAACTCGATAAAGAATCGGATGCTAAAATTATCGGTTTCGGCGGGATGCTAATTGAAGGAATACTCGCGGTACTTGCGTTGCTTTCAGTCGCGTCTTTAGATCAAGCACATTTTTTGGAATTATTGAATACAAAAGGAGCCGTTGCGGCATTCTCCGCCGGGGTTGCAAATTTTATTCATAATATTCCTTTTCTCGGGATAAAAACAGAACATGCTGCAAATTTCGCGGCGCTCGCGGTTTCTGCTTTCGCTTTAACTTCGCTCGATACTGCAACTCGTCTCGGCAGGTATTCATTTCAAGAATTTTTTGAAGTCAAAGAGAAAAAAGAACAAAGCATTTTGGTAAAGAATAGATTTGTTGCAACATCAATAACAGTAGTAATTGCAGGAGCTTTAACATTCAGCGGTCAATCGATGGTTATTTGGCCATTGTTCGGAAGCGCGAACCAGATGCTTGCCGCAATTGCACTCCTTGCAATTACCGTTTGGGTTTCAAATCTAAAGCTAAATTACTTATTTACTTTAATCCCGATGATCTTCATGTTTTTAGTAACGCTTACAGCTCTTGCTACTTTAATTTACAGCAACACAATGCAAAGCAATTTTTCGTTAACAATAATTGCGATAGTGCTTTTTGTCTTGGCAGTTATTCTTGGTTATCAAGCTTATAAAGTTTTGAGAAATAAAGAGAAAGTTGTTTTGACAACAAAATAGTTTATAAGTGGATTAGGGATTTTAATTCTTTAATCCACTTTTTTAACATATTTCCTACCAATATCATAAATCAAAAAGTATTTATAAATTCGTGATGTAATTAAAAATTCATGGAGACGAATTGAAACAGACATTAATAGAAAAGATCGCGCAAAAATTTGCAGTTGGATTAACCAAAGATCAATATATTCACGCCGGAGATTACATTTCTATAAAACCGGCTTATGTAATGACGCACGACAACACTGGGGCTGTGATTCCAAAATTTAAAAGCATTGGTGCATCAAAACTTGCAAATCCGCGGCAAGTTGTAATTACACTCGATCACGACATTCAAAACAAAGAAGAAAAAAATTTAACGAAGTATAAAAAGATAGAAGAATTCGCCAAAGCAATGGGTTCGGATTTTTATCCGGCGGGAAGAGGTATCGGTCATCAAATTATGATTGAAGAAGGATACGCATGGCCGGGGTCGATGGCCGTTGCTTCGGACAGTCATTCAAACATGTACGGAGGAATAGGATGTTTGGGTACTCCGGTTGTTCGCACTGACGCCGCAGCAATTTGGGCAACAGGCAGAACTTGGTGGCAAATTCCACCAATCGCTAAAGTTGAGTTAAAAGGTAAGCTTAGAAGCGGTGTTACGGGCAAAGATATAATCATAGCACTTTGCGGCTACTTTAATAATGATGAAGTTTTAAATCACGCAATTGAATTTGCCGGGGAAGGAATAAAATATTTAAGTATAGATGAAAGATTATCAATCGCGAATATGACTACGGAATGGGGCGCACTCGTCGGCTTATTCCCTATTGATGATGTTACAATTAACTGGCTTAAACAAAGGACAAAATATATTTCGCAAAGAGGATTGGAAGGCGTTCCTTCAGATGCCGATGGAAATGGAAAACATCCGCGAGTAAATGGAGAAAGAATTTCCTTACTCGAAAAAAATATTGATGAATTTAAAGCCGATAGTTCTGCGTTTTATTCTAAAGAACTAAAAATTGATATATCATCAGTTGAACCGCATATTTCCGGTCCAAACACAGTGAAAAAAATGACTGCCGTTTCTGAAATAAAAAAACAAAAAGTAAAAATTGATAAAGCATATTTGGTCTCATGCGTCAATTCAAGATTGGACGATATTTCGGAAGCAGCAAAAATTTTACACGGCAAAAGGATTGCGGAACATGTAAAATTCTATATTGCAGCCGCATCAAGCGAAGTTCAAAAAGAAAGCGAGAAACGCGGCGATTGGCAAACATTAATCAGCGCCGGTGCAATTCCACTTCCGCCCGGATGCGGTCCGTGCATTGGGCTTGGAACCGGATTACTTGAAGACGGTGAAGTCGGTATATCTGCAACAAACAGAAATTTTAAAGGAAGAATGGGTTCTCCAAAAGCACAAGCTTATCTGGCTTCACCGGCTGTTGTTGCGGCTTCCGCTCTTGCAGGTTTTATAACTTCAAATTTCGAACAATCAAATCAATCAATTATCGGTGAGATAAAAATAAATCCCAAACCAGCAAAAGAGAAAAACTCAATAGAAATTATAAAAGGATTTAATTCCTTTGTTGAAGGCGAATTAATTTTCTGCAATCAAGATAATCTTAACACTGATGGAATTTACCCCGGCAAATACACTTATAACGATGACATGACTCCCGCTCAGCAAGCCGAAGTAGTTATGGAAAACTACGATCCGGAGTTCGGGAAAATTGTTGAGAAAGGAAATATACTTGTCGGCGGTTATAATTTTGGAACAGGCAGCTCTCGTGAACAAGCCGCAACAGCATTAAAATATAGAGGTATTCAATTAGTGATTGCAGGATCATTCAACGATATTTATAAACGCAACGCATTGAACAACGGCTTTCTTTTAATTGAATGTCCTGAATTTGTTGATGAATTAAAAGAAAAATTCGGCAGCGAAAAGTTAACCGTCAAAACCGGAATAGTTGTAAAAATTGATTTTCCAAAATCCGAAATGATTGTTGGAAATAAAACTTATTCTACTGATCCTGTTGGCACAGCTGCACAAGAGTTAATTGTTACAGGTGGATTGGAGGAATGGGTGAAAAAGAATTTAGAGTGAAGAATCAAAGATATTAGCAGCGGAATAGAACTTTGAAAATAATACTTTTTAGATATTTTTGGTTTGCGCGAGAAGATTTCCTTATATACTTAATTTTGATATATTTTTAAAGAGAATAAAGAAGCAGACTAAAAACTGTTCTTCATATTAGATATGCAAAATTTCTAAACACAACGAGTAATTATTTTAAAAATTTTAAGTTGTGAAAACAATCTGACGATGCTTAAATATATACTAGCGTTTGTAGTTAATTCTGATTTATATAGAAATCAACAAGTAATAATATAGTTTTAAAAAGAAGATGAAATATGAAATGTGCCTTAAGTAATTCGACCTTTACCTATAACTTCAATTCTCCAAAAACTAAAATATTTATTATGAAACAGAGCACTTGCAAAATATATTATAAAAAAATTAACAACGCATAATCCATAGGGCGTTTTTGTCAATTCCTAAACTACAACACTAATCTGTCTTGGTAGAATGTCCTATGTTAGTGCATAATAACTAACACACAAAAGGAGATACTACCATGAACACAAAGACAATCACACCCCCTTCGGCTGAAGAGCATGCCAAGAGGTTCAGAGAAACTCATGTGGGGAAGGGACTTACTGATAAGCAGATAGACGATATCTGCGCAACAATTCTTAACTCTCAAAAAGTATTGCTTGAGTTTGATCCTGAACAGTTTATTCATCACCAAAGGTAATTACTTGCTAATTTCTTTACTGACATTGACAGGTGAACGCGGATTCATTAACAATCCTGATATTGGGGCATTGAGTTAAAGTTTGAAT
>CAZRMG010000318.1:0-2102 GCA_964601095.1 uncultured Melioribacteraceae bacterium
TCTTGAAGTTAAACATAAAAACGGCACAAATATATTGTTGGAAATTTTTGAGACCCCTATAATTAAGGAAGACAAAGTTCAAGGTTTGCAGGGTATAGCACGTGATATTACCGAAAATAAAATTGCAGAAGAAGCATTGCGCTTGAGCGAAGAAAAATTCAGATTCCTTTTCGAAAATCATTCCGCTGTCAAATTACTTATCGAAGCAGATACAGGAAACATTTACGATGCTAACTCTGCTGCGGAAATTTTTTATGGTTGGAATCGTAATGAATTAAAACAAATGAACATTTCGCAAATAAATACATTATCAACCGATGAGATTCAAGAGGAAATGAAAAAAGCTGTGGAAGAAAAAAGAGTTCAATTTCAATTCCAACATAAACTTGCGGACGGTTCGATTCGGAATGTTGAAGTCTTTAGCAGCAAAATCGAAATAGCAGGTATAAAATATCTACATTCAATTATCCAGGACGTAACGGAAAAGAAAAAAGCCGAAGAACAGTTGAAACTATACCGTGAACATCTTGAAGAATTGGTTAAAGTACGAACAAAAGAACTTAACGATGCAAATAAAAAACTGCTTGTTGAAATCGAAAAAGAAAAAGAATATGAAATGCTTCTTAAACAGGCGCTTGATAAAGAAAAAGAAATTAACGAAATAAAATCAAGGTTTATATCAACAACATCGCATGAATTCAGAACTCCGCTTACGGCTGTTCTTTCTTCATTCGAATTAATACAAAGATACGGTAAAAATTGGGACCAAGAGAAGTACAATTACCACGCTGCTAAAATCAAAAATTCAATCGAATACCTTACAAATTTGCTCGATGATGTTTTAACAATAAGCCGTTCGGAAAGCGGTAAAATTGCTTTTGAACCAACTCATGTTAATCTAAAGAGCATGTGTATTGAACTTATAGAAGAATCAAAAATACATTGTAACGAAAAACATAAATTAGTGTATGATTATGAACCGGAACAAGAAGAATTTTACTTGGATCCCAAATTAATACGTTTTATGTTGACAAATCTTTTAACGAATGCGGTTAAATATTCGCCCGCCGGAGGGAAAATATACTTGAATATTAGAACCGAAAATGACAGGATAATTATTAAAGTTGCCGACGAGGGACTTGGAATTCCGGAAGATGAATCGCAGTATTTATTCGAGCCGTTTCATCGCGCAAAAAATACAGCGGAGATTCAAGGTACTGGTTTGGGGTTGTCGATAGTTAAACGTTCTGTCCAACTGCACCAGGGAGAAATTAAAGTTAAATCGGAACTTAACAAGGGAACTGCTTTCACGATTATTCTTCCATTAAATAAAGGTATTAAATGAAAAGTAAAACTATTTTAGTAATCGAGGACGAAAAAGGCGTTCGTGAAAATATTAAAACTCTTTTAGAAGAAGAAAAATACTCTGTTTATGCCGCAGCCAACGGAACAGATGGAATTGATTTGGCAAAAGAAGTATTGCCGGATCTGATAATATGCGATGTAATGATGCACGGTGTTGACGGTTATGAAGTACTAAAAACTCTTTCGATAGATAAAAAAACAAAATCTATTCCCTTCATTTTTTTAACTGCTAAAGTTGAAAGGGATGATATACGGCTCGGTATGCAACTCGGCGCAGACGATTACCTATTTAAACCTTACAAAGCCGATGAATTATTAAAATCAATAGAAGCCCGTTTTAAAAGAATAAAAATGCTTACCGCAAACATTGAAACAAAGGGCAGAGTCCGAAGCGAAAAAAAATATTCGTACGAAGGAAAAATATTTACAAAGATAAACGGCGAACCGCATATTCTAAAAATTAACGAGATAATTTTTATATCTGCTGAAAACCAATACACTTCGGTTAATCTTTTAAGCGGAAAATCTTTTTTAATTCGGAAATCAATTTCCTATTGGGAAAAAATATTACCCGAAAAAGAATTTTTAAGAATACACCGCTCAACAATTATCAATATGGAATACATAACTAAAATGGGCAAATGGGATAATTCTTCTATGCTTGTTTATTTAAACGGTGTTGAAAAACCTTTTATTATTAGCAAAAGAAATTCGAGCAGATTCAGGAATAATGATTT
>CAZRMG010000318.1:2112-4096 GCA_964601095.1 uncultured Melioribacteraceae bacterium
AACATGCAGAATTTGCATTATGCAACAGAATAAATCCGTTCGCAACTTTTTAGTAAATAAACTAAATCCTTTTTGCGATAATTGACTTGGAAAAATGGAGGATCGATTGTATTCCATTCTTGTTGTTGAAGACGAATTTGATATTCGAGAAAATCTAAATGAACTGCTTGAATCCGAAGGATTTAACGTTTATACAGCGGCAGACGGAGTAGAAGGTTTTAATTTAGCCAAGAGCAATTTGCCGGATTTAATATTGAGTGACGTGCGCATGCCTAAAATGGATGGCATTCAACTTCTTAATGAATTACAAAATGATCCTGAAACCTCGGCAATTCCATTGATTTTCCTTTCAGCTAAAGTGGAGATGACAGATATACGCCAAGGTATGTTAAACGGTGCAGATGATTATATAACAAAACCATTCAAAGCCGACGAAGTATTAATGGCTATCGATGCTCGATTAAAGAAAAAACAAAACTATCTTAATATTATCCGGGATTTAAGAAACTCCTTCATTAAAAATGTTCCCCATGAATTAAGAACTCCGCTTATCAGCATATTAGGTTTTTCGGAATTAATTGAAACAGATATTGAGAATCTTTCTCAGGAAGAAATTATAGATATTGTAGGCAGGATAAATAAATCCGGCAAACGGCTTCACCGACGGATCGAAAAACTGATTAGATACGGCTACCTTTTGTCATTAAACGAAAAAGATTTTGAGAATATTTACACCGAAATTGATGAAAATTTATTTGCCGCTATCATGAACAAATCCGCTAAAGATGCGGGAAGAAAAGACGATATAAAAATTAAAGTTGAAGAAGCCGAACTCTGCATTGAAAACGATCTTTTTTTTGAAATGATTTCCGAATTATTTGAAAATTCAGTTAAATTTTCAGAGCCACGAACCCCAATTGTATTATGCGGTGAAAAGAAAAATGACAATTACGTTATTTCAATTGCGGATAAAGGAATCGGTATCGGTATTAAAAAAATTGAAGAAATCGATCCGTTCAACAAACTTGACCGCAAACTTGAAAACAAAGAGGGATTAGGTTTGGGTTTGGCAATTGTAAAAAGAATTTCGGAATTATTTAACGTGAAGATTAATATCGAATCGGACAAGGATAGTTTTACTAAAATTTCGCTTGTTATCAAGTTAAAACAATAACCGTTTTAACTTCGAATAATTTTCATAATCTAAAATTTAATTTTCACATATTCACGCAACGGGCTACAAAATAATTAGAAACACACTTCGTCAATATTCAAAGCATGACATTTTATTAGTCACCAAAAACCAATTATTTGTTTAAAGAAATAAATTAGTTCAAACTTTTCTACTCGGAAAAATACCCGCTGACAACAAAAAATTCCCACTCGCAACTTTCAATTCAATAACGCTAAATCGTTAACGATAATTTATTTGTGAAATAGTGGCATGGGCAAGAACGTTAATTGTTGAATTAAAACTATAGTAATATAAATAATAGATAAACATTACGTCTTAAAATCTAAATCGTTTTAAAAGAAGCAAATTATTTAAGAAGGTTCGCTTGTCAACTATACAACAAAACAATTATGTGCGGGCTTCAAAAACTTTTTCCTCTGATTGGAATTTTAATCACCTATCGATTCTAAAACTAATAGAAACAATAAACAACGAGTTAAAAAAGTTCTGTGTAAAATCCGAAAAAACATTTCTCGAAATCGGTTCTAAACTTCAATCCGTTTATAAAGATTCCCGCTTTTTAACAAGCAGCGCATCTTCAATTTCTTCGACTATCGGTGATGAAATATTGCAAAAAGGGATAAAAGATTTGGAATTGCTGCTGAGCAATGTAAGCGAACACCTTTCAAAAGAATCCGAAAAAATAAAAGAAGATAAGACTCAATTATTAAAAACTCATTCAAGATTAACGAAAATTGAAGGTGAACTTGAGGGATTTGATAAAATTGTTAAGCGGTTAAGAATGCTTGG
>CAZRMG010000319.1:0-4077 GCA_964601095.1 uncultured Melioribacteraceae bacterium
CGAACTAACCGCATAACCGAGCATTCCGGTCGACCCGACCACTGCTAATTTTTGCATAACTTTTTGTCCATTTTTATTTATTTATTTTTCCAAACCTATGTATTCATTTTTGATTGTAATCAAATTTTCTTTTGCAGTCTCATTGTTCGGATCATATTTAAGCACTTCACAAAATAGAATAATTGCCTCATCATGTTTCTCTTCCAATACATTTAAAACGCCTAAATCAATAAGTACATTTATATTTTTTTTGTTTTTCTGCAACATATATTCTAATATCAATCGGGAAGTATCTAAATTACCAAACTCGATAGCATTTTCCGCTAAAAGAAGAAAAATATAATCGTCTTCAATTTTTTTCGGAAATGATAAATCTGAAAAGTCACGGAAAGCTAGTTCAGTTGATTTAACATTTACTTCATGCGACAAATAGTTCAGTGTTAATGCAAATTCAAAAAGAATCTTTGCCTGTCTTAGTAATCCTGCAGAGTAGAATACATTCCCCAGCGCCTTATATGCCTCAAAACAATCGAAAAAAGGATTTATCAACAATGGGTCATTATCATTACTGCATGATTTAGCGTAAGAAATAAATAATTCGTAAGCCTGTATCAGTTGGCCACTGTCCAGTAATAGTTGACCTTTTTGGATTATTGCTTCAATGTCAATAGAGTTTAGAGCCAAAACTTTATCGAACATTTTGATCGCGTTTTCTAAACTACTTTTCGATTTATACATCGATCCACATTTAATATGGGCTTCTCTATTGAATTCATCATACTTAATTGCTTCTATATATGAATTCAAAGCTTTTTCAGGTTCATCCAAACTCACAAAAACATCTCCCTCTTTTTCAATTAGACTCGATACTTTTTTGTTCATCTGTTTTTTGTGGTAAAGAAGTAAGCTTTCGGGGTTATCTTTAACAATATGAATTCCGAACCAACCGCCATCGAATTCTGTTTTATCAAGAATAATATCTATCCACGCAATTTGTCCTCCACTCTTTTTAATTAAATCTCGCGTGTGCTCATAAGACCTCATAACAGCGCCCCACTTTTGTGCCGCGAAATTTTCACAAAACTCATAACTCTTTTTCCTTGGAAAGGCAGTTTGTATGGCATAAAATCCATCGGGCTTTAGTCCTTGCAAAATCCATTTAATTTGATCAATCAAATCTGCGTCGCACATGTGCTGAGCTACCAAGTGAGATATTGCGAGATCGAAATGTTTTTCTGGAATTGAACATAATTCATTTGGCATCCAACCTTTTTCAACTATATCTTTCACACTTTCCAATGCCGTTTTTGAAATATCCAATACATGAGGAACGACACCTCTTTTTGACATTTCTCTGGTACAATTGCCAAGACCAACACCAACGTTTAATATTTTAGTTGATCCCACAACAAAATCATCTATCCTCAAAGACTTCCAGACTCTCTGCCCATCTGTGCCTGAAAGTAAAAATGAATCCCTATCCTTATGATTTTCTTCCCACCAATCCTTGAGATTATTTACATCTTTCCTGGCTTCTGTCATATCGGCTAAGTATTTTTTAAATTCTTCCGTTGGCATTATCTATCTCCGATTTTATATTTATCTTTCCTCTACTTGCCAGGCTTCCCAATAATGGGCATCGTAACGAATGTCGTCATTGAGACTGTCTTTTAATTCCGATGTTGAAAAGAAAATTAGTTTAGCGTCTTCCGTTAAAGACATAAATCCGTTCGCGTATCCGGCGGGGATAAACAAAACAGACGGAGTTTTTTCACTCAACACGAAACGATTAACTTTCAAATCCTTGGATGGATTTTCCCAGTTGTCGATTTTAACCGCGCCGATAACGGCCGAACCTTTTACAACCATCACATATTTTGCTTCTTTTTTATGTGCATGCCATGCGCGCACAAATCCTTGCTTGTGATTTTCAACTGTGTAAAATCTTTTTACATCGGCAAAGTTAAAATCGTTTACAAAGCCGACTGTGCCGCGGTCGTCAACTGCTAAACCGCCTTTTATTAATTGGGGTAGAAGTTCATCAGCCATTATGCCGCCTCAACTTCTTTAAATTTCGCAAGCATTAATTCTTCGTAATGTTCTTTTAAATAAGCTTGATTTGAATAACGCGGACTCTTCAAATCTTTTATTCTTTTTGTTTCTACCAAGTATTTTAATTCTTCAATTCCTTCATCAATTGAATGGAAGGATTTAAATCCAAAAGTATCATGTGCTTTTTGTGCCGATACTCGATAGTTGCGCGTATCTTGGAAAGGCATATCTGTTGTTTCGATTACCATATCAGGGAAGTGCATCCGAACTTGATACGCCAAATCGCTGATACGAACATTTTGACGAGCGAGGTTAAATACTCCTTTATGTTCTGTTTCCAAATTTGCAACGACTGCACGAGCCACATCTTTTACATGAAGAAGCGGACGGAATTGATCGCCGCCGAATACGCTGATATTTCCTTCAACATGCGCACGGACAGTTAATATGTTAACAACCAAATCCAAGCGGATGCGTGAATAAAGATCGCCAACGCCGAATAATGTGCCGAGGCGGAATATGATTGCGTTTTTATGTTTTAGAAATTTTTCTGCTTGAAGTTTTGTTTCAGCATAAATTGATAGTGGATTTGTCGTTGATGTTTCATTCAACTCAAAATTCTGAGCGCCGTAAACAGAACATGTGGACATGAAAACAATTCTTCCGTTATAATTATCTGCTAGCCACGCAACGGAATCTTGATTAATCGATTTTGTTAATTCGGGATTTAAAGCGCAAGCCCCGTCTCCGACAATTGCAGCGAGCCAAACAACAGCATCTGCCCATTTTAAATGAGGTAATAATTTTTCATGATCGCGCACATCTCCGTAAACAAAATCAACTTGCTTTCTAAACGAGTCTTCGTATAATAGCGCATCGTAAACACGTACGTTATAATTTGATTGTAGAATTAAATCCGTAATTGCACCGCCGACGTAACCGGCACCGCCAACTATCAATACGTTTTTCATTTTATAGTTTCCTTTTAAGAATGTTTATAATTTTTTCGGACGTTTTGCCGTCTCCCAGCCATTTCAATTGCTTCTTTGAAATAGAATAATTTTCGAAAAAGTTTAAAGTCTCGGCGAGCATTTTGTTTATCGGCCTGTCCTCTCCAATTAAAATGCTATTCCCATACTCCATCGATTCCGGGCGCTCAGTTTTTAATCTTGGAACTGCTACCGGAACACCGAGCAGCGGGCATTCTTCCTGGCTTGTGCCGGAATCCGATACTATTCCGTAAGCGTTGTATTGCAAATTCAGGTAATCGAGAAATCCATACGGTCCAACAAGCTTAATATTTTTTTTATCGGAAAGAAGATTGTATTGATTGATAAGTTTCACCCCGCGGTTAAATCTTACCAATCGAACTTCCAACCCGGTTTTCTTGCCGAGCTGATCTATAAATTTTAATATATGATTGTACTGTTTTACGTCTTTTAAGTTTTCGCTTCGGTGAATATCGGCAACTATAAAATCTTTTGAGCGCTTGCCGGTGGGCAAATAATCTTTCGCAACTTCAACAATAGTATTGCCAACAACAAAAATCTGATCCGGGTTTTTATTTTCGGCAATCAATCTTTCTTTGTACAAAGGCGTGTAAACAAAAACTAGATCTGAAACGTAATCGCAAATAACACGGTTAACTTCTTCGGGCATTCTTCTATCGTATGAACGCATTCCGCCTTCGATGTGACCTATTTTATATCCTTCCTTAAAAAGGGGCGCGCTTACAAGTGCCGAGTTTGAATCACCCAAAAACAAAATTATATCGGGATTGATTTTTTTCTTATGAAGAAGATAAATCACTTCTTTGGATAAATATGAAAGCTGCTCGTAATGATTTCGACTGTTAATACCGGTTACAAGTGTATAATCCGGTTTACGGATTTTTAGTTGACTGAAAAATATTTTGCTAAGTTCGTCGTCGTAATGCTGACCTGTATGAATCATAACATGATCGAAATTTTTATCTAACTTTTCGAATACTTTTTTCATCCGGATAAAATCCGGGCGGATGCCGGT
>CAZRMG010000320.1:0-4059 GCA_964601095.1 uncultured Melioribacteraceae bacterium
ATCGCCTCTTGACGAGGAGATATCTTTTTCTTTACTTTGACAAATATGCTGAGAAAGGATTTCTCACTCTCTCCCGACAATCTACGTAGGGATACTTCCGAAGGAATGCCTTTGGCAGAAATGACAAGTTGAATTTGCCATATCGACGAGTCGACTTTTGACGAGGAGATATCTTTCGTGAAGTTGATCGAAAAATATAAAGAGCCGATTTCTCGCTACGCTCGAAATGACAAAAAAGTTTTTACTGCAGCATTTCTTTGTTCTCGAGTGCAAATTTGAGAAGTGAGTTTGTGCCGGAAAGTTCAAGTTTGGCGCACATATTTGAGCGGTGTGTTTCAACGGTGCGTGGACTGATTGAGAGTTCTTCGGCAATTTCTTTTGTTGATTTCTGTTTTGACACCAGCTTTAGAATTTTTAATTCCGTTGAAGTTAATACTGATAAACGCGTTTGCGGATTATCGATCGGCTGATCTGTTGTACGCCGGATTAATAAATCTGTTAATGATTTACTAATATATCGTTTGCCTTTTACCACTGCCGATAATGCTTCAACAATTTCAACAAGAGCACTGTCTTTCATAAGATAGCCGAAAACGCCGAGATTCATTGCCCTGTTAAATATAGATTCCTTGTTGTGCATTGTTAAAAAAATAATTTTTGTTGATGTGTTTTTCCCTTTCATATTTTCGGCAATCTCAAGCCCGGTTAATTTAGGCATGTCGATATCGAGTACGGCAATATCGGGATTGTGCTTTTCTATAAGAAGAAGAGCCTGCTCGCCGTCTGTAGCCTGCCCAATAATTTCAAACTTTTCGCCATCTTCAATAATTTCACACAGCCCTTTTAGTAAGAGAGGGTGGTCATCGGCAAGTAATAAAGTATGTTTTAATTTTTCAGCCATGTTTAACGGTTATCTCCAGTAATAATTTGGTTCCATTTCCGGGAGATGATTCTAATTTGATTGAACCGCCTAAAATATTCGCTCGTTCATTCATCCCTCTTAGCCCAAGTCCTTTTGCATAATTTTCAGGCTCCTCATCAATATTAAATCCTTTCCCATTGTCTTCAATTAATAGTTTTATAAAACTTTGCGAATTTATTAATTTAATAACTACTGAAGTTGCACTTGAGTGTTTCAATATATTTGATAAAGCTTCCTGGAGAATTCTAATTAAGTTAATCTCGTTTTCTTTTTTTATCAATCCATCAATATTGTTTATTTCACTTTCTACTTTTATTAACCCGGCATCTTTAATTTCGCTAATAATTGAACGTATTGTTTCGGATATGCCAATTCGGTCTAACTCCGGCGGACGCAAATTATGTGAAATGTTCCTTACTTGATCAATGGCGCTTGCCGCGGAATCGGAAATATATTCCAGTTGTTTCTTTGCTTTAGTTTCGCCTTCCAAATTTTTTAGACCGAGCATTGCACGGTTTTTAATCAGCAGTAATTCCTGCCCGAGTGAATCGTGAAGTTCCTGCGCAATTCTTGAACGCTCCTGTTCCTGGTTGTTAATAAGTTTAATTGAAAATTCATGCTGAAATTTTTGTTCTTTCTTTAACGCGGTTACACGCCTGTAATAAACTATCGGTCCGGCAGCCAGGATTATAATTATGAAAATTGAACGGAACCACCACGACTGCCAGTATGGCGGTATTATTGTAATCGCAAGCGATGTTCCCTGTTCATTCCATAAGCCGTCGTTGTTGGATGCTTTTACTCTCAGCACATACTCGCCGGCATCAAGATTTGTAAAAGTAATTTTTCTTTCTCCGCCAAGTTCAATCCAATCGTCGTTAAATCCTTCAAGTTTGTAAGCGTATTTGTTTTCCGAAGATTGAATATAGTTTAAAGCTGCGAAAGTGAATGAAAATATTTTATCGTCATAATTAAGGGTAATATGTTTCTTAGCTGAAATATTTTCACCTATTAATGCCGGTTTATTTAGAATTGTAAAACCCGTAAAAACTACGGGGGGTAAATAATCATTTGTTTTCAAACTGTCGGGATGAAAATAAAAGAAGCCATTCGGTCCGCCGAAATACATTTTCCCATTTCGTGATTTAAAAGCGGGTCCAAAATTAAGTTCACTTCCCGGAAGTCCGTCGCTTTCATTATAAACTATCATTGATTTATCAACCGGGTTATATTTTACAAGACCGTCATTTGTACTAAGCCATAAAAATCCTGAATCATCTTCGAGAATTCCATAAACGCCGTTGCTGGGTAAACCGTCATAAACAGTAATATTTGAGAACGTGCCGTCATCGTTTAATCTGTTAAGTCCGTATGTAGTTCCTACCCAAACTGTTCCGGTCTTAGAGCGAATTGCACACAGAACATAATTAATACTAATGCTGGTTGAATCACTTTTATTGTTTTTGTATTGCGTAAATATTTTGTCTTTTTTGTTAAACTTATTTAAACCATATCCGAATGTACCAATCCAAATATTATTTTCATTATCTTCATATAATTTTGTAAGTGCTGTACTGCTTATGCTGTTGGGATTTGCATCTTCCGGTAAGTATGCTGTAAAAGTTTCGGGTTTTAGATCAAACTTGTTTAGTCCCCCGGAGAAAGTACCTAACCAAAGAATACCTTCTTTATCTTCATGAATATCGATAACCCAATTGGAACTAATAGAATTAGTATTCTGCGGATCGTATTTATATTTCTTAAAACTTTTTGCAGCCGGGTTATATTTATTTAAACCGCCGGTTTCGGTGCCAATCCATATATTGCCTTTGCTGTCTTCAAGCAAGGAAGAAATTATATCATCACTAATAGAATTGGGATTTTTTGAATTGTGTTTATAGATAATCCATTTTTGAGTAAGAGGATTATAAAAATTTAAGCCGCCGCCTCTTGTGCCAACCCATAAATTATTATTTCTATCTTCTATAATTGATAATATATAATTATTACTCAAACTGTTTTTAATATCAGAATCAGCTTGGTGAACAATAAAATTTTGGAATCTTGGATTAAATTTATTTATACCGCCGCCGCTGGTTCCGAGCCATGCAGTACCAATATTATCAACAAATATCGAGTAAACTGAATTTGCGCTTAAGCTTTTTATATCGCCGCTGATGTTTTTATATGAATTAATTTTATCATCTTTTGTGTTATAAACAAGAAGACCGTTATTTCTGGTACCGATTAATAATAAATCGTCAGTGTAAAATTTAATGTTGTACAAACTGTAAGAAAATTGTTTGTGTGCGAATGTTTCTTTTTCCGTATCAAAAAAATCTAATCCTTTCTCCCAAACCGAGAGTACGAGAGTCCCGTTTTTATCTTCAGTTATGTCATAAACATGATTTCCGGAAATACTTTTTAAGTTTTTTTCATTATGCATATAATGAATAAACTTATTTTTACCTCTGTCAAATTTATTCAACCCGCCTTTGGCAGTTCCAATCCACAAATTGCCTTTCTTATCTTCATACAAACTTTCGATTGAATTATCATTTATTGCGTCCGGGTTATTTTCTTCCTTAACAAATCGTGTAAAAGTAGAATCTTTCCGGTTAAATTTATTTAATCCGCTTCTGAATGTGCCAATCCATATATCGCCTTTTTTATCTTCAAGGATGCACGGAATATCATTTCCGCTTATTGATGAATTATCGGCTTCATCATATTTATAGGAAATGAATTTATCTTTTTTTTGATCGTAAAGATTCAGCCCGTCTGTTGTTGCAACCCATAAAGCTCCTTTGGAATCAATTAAAAGATCTTTAATGAAATTATTACTTAATCCGTTTGAAGGTTTGTCTTCCACTTTATACACTTTAAAATTGTAACCGTCGTAACGGTTTAAACCTTCATAAGTGCCGAACCACATAAAACCCAATGAATCCTGCACAATAGATGTAACAGTGCTTTGGGATAATCCTTCTTTAACAGAAATCCTATCAAATTTTATATTGGAAAATTGTGCTGAACAAATAGATGCTGTTATTAAAAAGCAAATAATCCACAGGCGATATTTAGATATTAGATTCATTATTTAAAGTATCTATTAGTCTGTTTTGAGTTTGTATTTG
>CAZRMG010000321.1:0-4030 GCA_964601095.1 uncultured Melioribacteraceae bacterium
TGTTGTAAAAATTCCGATGCAGTTCAGCATTCTATTTCTCGGTACAATGGTATTTGTATTTTATCAATTTGTTGTTCCGCCGCTTTTTTTCAATCCTGTTCAAACAGAAAATGTAAAAAAAAGCAATTACTCTAATGAATATAAAATGCTCGAAAATAAATTTTCCGAAATTCATTCAGAGAAAGAGAAACAGATTAGAATAATGATAGAAGCCGAAAAAAACGGTGATATAAATAATTATAACAAATCAATCTCTTCTATAAAAACATTACGAAACCATGAACAGGAAATTAAAAAACAAGCTTCGCTTGTGATTAAGAAATATGATCCCGGTGCAGATACAAACGATACAAATTATATTTTTCTAAGTTTTGTAATTAATGTTTTGCCTGCCGGGTTAATTGGATTGATATTAGCATCAATACTATCCGCGTCAATGTCTTCAACATCGGCAGAACTAAACGCACTTGCATCTACTACTGTTATTGATATTTACAGAAGAATGATAAAACCAAAAGCAGATGAAAAACATTATTTATTTATATCAAAAGCGGCAACTGTATTTTGGGGTATTTATGCAATTGGTTTTGCAATGTTTGCAAATAAACTGGGTACGTTGATAGAAGCCGTAAATATTTTGGGCTCGTTATTTTACGGTACAATTCTCGGAATATTTTTGATCGCATTTTATTTTAAGAAAATATGCGGAAGCGCAACTTTTTACAGCGCGGTTGTTGCAGAAATTGTTGTTATCGCTTGTTATTTTTTTACGGAAATCCCTTATTTATGGTTTAATGTAATTGGCTGCGTCGTATTGATTTTACTAGCTCATTTATCAAATCCTTTTTTTCTTAAACCCAATAGCCAAACCGTTCAAGAAAATTAATTGAAGATTTGCATAAAACTTCAAGCTTTATCTATTCATTTAAATAATTCATTCAGGAATTCCAGAATAATTTCATTAGTATAAAATTTGTTGACGTGAATGTGATTTAAAGATATATTCGTCTGTAATTAATATTGTTTCGCCAATAATTTCGGAAAACCCGATAAACAATAACAACTTGATATCGATAATAAGAATCATAAACTTCGGAACATAAATGAGAAGCTCAACCCTTATTCAACGCGTATTTGCCTTTGTTTTTTTCTTTTATGCAATTGGCAATTTAAATTATGCGCAAACAAATAATTCATCCGAGACTAAATTAACATTTATTCAGATTGGCGATAGCTTAATAAGCGAAACTGATTGGGATGGATTAAAAGTAAAAAAAGGATTGCCTGTTAAATTTGGTTTTGCAGCCGAAGGGATTTCTAAATTCAGAATTTTTCTTGACGGTAATATTTTAGAAACGAATCTTATTGGCAATGAATATTCTTTTTACGATCTCGGCTTAGGAATACATATTTTAAGAATAATACCTATTCAACTCGACGGCAATATCGGCAAACCGCTCGTATTTTCATTTACTGTTGTTGATGATACACTAAAAAAGATACAAACAACTCAAGAATCATCCGGTAACGAAATAACAATAAGTTCAATAATCGTATACATCATCGGCGGCATTTTATTGCTGCAACTTGCTGTAATAATTTTCCTTATTACAAAAAGAAAAGGTAATAAAGTTGATGAAAGTGAAAATAAGCTTGCTTTATTAGAACTTTCCGAACTTAGACATTCGTACAGAAGAATAATCGAAGAGATAAAAAATTTGAAAGATGAGAATGAGCATCTTTCTAGAAAGATTAAGGAATTAAATACCAATATCGAAATGCTTGAACAGGTCAACTTAAACTTGCTAAAACAGAAAGAAAAACTTTCGGAGAGCAAGAGAAAACTTGAACTTTTGAATAATCAAAAAGAAGAATTGTTTGCAATTGCGATACACGACATAAAGAATCCAGCCGCTGCAATTCAGGGTTATATCCAGCTATTGAATTCATATGAACTTAATGCAGCCGAGCAACATGAAATAATGGTTTCCCTTGCTTCATCTTCTGAAAATATTGTTAAGCTTTCGCAAAACATGTGCGAGATAATTGCAAAATCAATGCCCGAACCTAAACTTGGTTTAGCTTCTTCATCAATGGTAAATATCATTAATGATGTTGTTAATCAAAACTTGTCATATGCTAAAACTAAGAAAGTTAAACTGTTGAATAAAGCTTCGCGTGATCTGCCCGATCTGATGATAGATTCAGAAAAAATTCAAGAAGCACTTGATAACTATGTAAATAACGCCATTAAATATGCACTGCCGGATACTGTTGTAGAAGTCCGGTCTTTTATCAAACACGGCGATAAAAAACGAGTTATTGTTGAAGTCAGCGATAACGGCGTAGGACTTTCCGAGGATGATGTCGCAAAATGTTTTCAAAAAGGCGTTGTTCTCAGTTCGCAGCCAACCGGGTTTGAACAAAGTTCTGGCTTGGGATTGTGGATAGTAAAAAGAATTATCGAAGACCATAACGGAAAAGTTGGTGTGGAAAGTAAGCTGGGCGCCGGTTCAACTTTTAGTTTTGAATTGCCAACAAAATAAAACTTAGTTGTTTAGGAATTCGAATCTGCCTTTGTTTAATTGGGATGACTCAGTTCATCCCAAATATTATTTGCAATCTCATCATAACCACTAATATTTGGATGAATCCCATCAAATAAATTTACCGGTGAAACTGTATCTAATAAACTGATAAAACCAATAGATTCAACTTCAGCAAGTTTTCTATATTCTTCTTCAAGTTTAATCAACGACGCAAATGTGTTTTCATTATACTTTTTGCTTTTGTTTAGATCAGTCATATTTTCCAAACTAATCTGGCACGGTGACATTAATATTATTTTTGCTTCAGGGATTTCTTCTTTCACTTTTGAGATCATCCATTTCATATTATCAACACATAATGCAACTAAACTATCATTTCCATCCTTCAAATCGTTTACACCCAAAAGCAATAAGAAATAATTTGCGTCTTTATTTGCTTTAATAACCGGGATCAATTCATTTCTATCGGAAGTTTTTCTCCCCTTTTTTCCAGCATTAACGATCTTAATCTCATCATCATATTTTGCTAACTGTTCGGGCCAGCCGTTTCCTTCAAAAGATGCGCCGTATGTAATCGAATCACCAAAGCAAATAATTTTACCTTTCACTTTTCCAGATTGAATAAAAAATGCTACTAATAAAATAGCAGTTACTATTAAGAATATTTTATGTTTTTGTTTCATACAAAATTTATTTAAGAACATTTCTTCCCGGCGCCCACTTTGTTTGCCATTCTAAATATTTATCTAAAGCTGTTTGCGGATCATATGTGTACCAAGTATATCCGCCTCTTCTTTCGTGATGAACTTCTGCCAGAGAATAAACAACTTTACTGTCGCGGTTGCAAAAGAGAAGTCGCTCTGTATCCAGTTCGTAATAGCGTGTCCAGATTGGTTTTGCTTCGGGGTCTTCAACAACAACTCTATCTATTGAAATTGTACTCCATCTATATTTTATAGGTTCAATACGTTTAGTTTCGATTCGTATCCCTTTGATTTTTGAATCTTCAAACCATTTAATTGCGCTTTGAATTGAATTAATTATTTCTTCAGACGGGTTTTCGATGCTCATTAAAAAGAGAACAACATCAACGCTTTCGCCGTTGCAAATTCCTGGCGGTTCAAATGCGCGCGCCCATTGCGGTCTAAGATCAATATTATCGTGCTGCTGTCCCCATGCGGTTAATCTTCCGTTGCTTTTTATCTGACAATTCAAAATGCATGCGAGACCTTTTTCATATGCCTCTTTTATTTCATTTAATTTTTCATTCTTCATGAAAGAATACTGTGGTTCTTTCTCAACAATATTTTTTAGAACCGTCATAATACCTGCCATAACTCCGTCGTTGAAGGTAATATATTTGCGGTAACCGCTTGTATCGGGAAAATATTGCGGCCAACCGCCATTCGGGTATTGTGCTGATAAAATAAAATCAATTCCTTTTAAACATGCTTGTTGATATTTATTTTCCCCTGTTTGTA
>CAZRMG010000322.1:0-4018 GCA_964601095.1 uncultured Melioribacteraceae bacterium
TAATATTTTCGGCGTGATATCTTGAATTTTCAATAAACCATTTACCCGTTTCCATTCCACCGCAGACGACACCAGCCATAAATATTCCTTCCACGTTCGATTCGAAATTTTCTTCATTGTAGATCGGTATCATTGAATCATTAGATATAAAATTAATTCCGCATCTTTTTAAGAAACTAAAATCCGGATGATAACCAGTCATTGCTAGAACAAAATCATTCTCAATTCTGCATTCGGAATTTTTGGTTCTAATCACCGCCTCTTTTTCAGTAATTTCAACAACTTCCGAATTGAAATATGCTTTTATTGCTCCCTCATTAATTCTATTTTCTATATCCGGGCGTACCCAATACTTTACCCCATCATCAAGTTTATTTTTACGTAAAACCATTGAAACATCTGCGCCGCGTCGGTAAGTTTCTAATGCAGCATCAACCGCCGAGTTTCCCCCGCCTATAATAATAATTTTTTGATCGGCGTACGGATGAGAATCTTCGTAATAATGTTTAACCTTAGGTAATTCTTCGCCCGGAATTTTTATCATATTGGGATTATCAAAAAATCCTATTGCAATTATTACATTTCGCGCAGAATAAGTTTTTTTGATTGATTCTACATTAAAATTGTTTTCTGCTTTTGTTATTGAAATTACTTTTTCATAATTCCTCACATTTAGATTCCATGATGATTTTGCACGTCTATAATATTCAAGGGCTTCGGTTCGTGTCGGTTTTACTCCGTGCGATATAAAAGGAATATCCCCAATCTCAAGCCGGTCAGATGTTGAAAAGAAAACCATGTTTACCGGGTAATTGTATATTGAATTTACAAGACAGCCCTTTTCTAAAATCAAATATGAAAGATTCGCTTTCTTTGCTTCTATTCCGCAAGCTAAG
The DNA here is from genome assembly GCA_964601095.1 of uncultured Melioribacteraceae bacterium. GTDB lineage: Bacteria > Bacteroidota > Ignavibacteria > Ignavibacteriales > Melioribacteraceae > JAEWUC01. The sequence goes on from CAZRMG010000322.1 coordinate 897, forward strand.
CCGATTGGCCCGGCACCGATTATGATTACATCCAGCATATTTTCTCCCTTTAACATGTAGTTTCATTAATAACTTTACAAATCACTATGTAGTTCAATTGTACTTCATTAATTAGAAAACATTTATGGGTGATATTTCCTAAATTTCGAAAAACAATTGGTACAAAATGGAAATCTATAAATATTCTTTTTTTGCAAAAGTTATCTACCGTTTTGGAAATATAATCGCAACCATTTTACTTTCCATACATTTCTTTTTTTCGTTAGTAGCAATGTTCGATGTCTGGTACTATGTCTTTCCGGCGCTGGTAAATTTTTTGGTGATTTATGTAATTAATAGATACTACTTAAAAACGTATAAAACTTTTCCCTTTAGAATTGAAGCCGATAACGAAAAGATAATTTGTAAAGATTTTTTTCCCGATAACAAAGAAGTTGTAATTAAATACGAAGATATTAGTGAGTTACGCGGTGGACTCTTCAGCGGTTACCCGACACGCCCAATTTATATTCACGACGGCAGGCAAAATATTAATATAGGATTTTATTCACATGTCGGAAATTTTCAGAAATTTCTAACCAAAATTCTGCAGAATATTCCGCAAAGCATGTACAACGAAACGATGGAGAATTTGAAAAACTTGGGAAAAGGTAGAAAATAAAAAAGCCCATCATAAAGATGGGCTTTTTCAATTATGCTTTATAAACGAGGATTGCATCTTTTGCAGCTTTGGCAACTCTGAATTTAACAACTTTTTTTGCAGGTATTGTAATTGTTTCACCAGTTTTTGGATTTCTGCCTTGTCTTGCTTTTCTATCAACCAAAACTAATTTGCCGAGACCTGGAATAACAAAAGATTTTTTAGCTTCTTTGTAAGAAAGTTTAACTAATTCGTTAATAAATTCTCCAGCAGCTTTTTTTGTCATGCCGGATTTTTTTGCCATGTGGTCTAATATTTGGCTTTTTGTCATTGCCATGTTGTAACCCCTTTATTTGTTGTGTGTGATTTCATGCGAAATTTAGCATTTTTTTATTTGAAAACAAACAGTTTTTGTCTCTTTTATATACTTTATGATTTATAGCAACAAGGTTTTGACAGGCATTATTATTACTCCAAATTGATGCAGCTAAACTATCTCTTTGATGAAAAGTTAATTAAACATATTTTAGCAAAAAAATTTTTGCGACTATTGTGAAAAACATTCTTCTAATATTATTCATCTTAATATCCATCACAAATATTTATGCCGAATGGGAAGTTGAGAAGTTTCTTTCAGTGCAGGCGATTGAAGACTCACTCAAAATCAATTTCGAAAATAAAACTGATACCACAAACAATTCTGCAGCGGATTCACTTAAGAAAATGCCGGTAAAAAAAATTATTCATCTCAGTGAACAGGGATTAGTGGATTCAACTTTTCAGAATAACATTCTTCACAAAAAGAATCTCAACAAAACTGATTACAGATACACAGGTAATTTTATTTCGCAAACCCACTTTGGTTTTATAAGAGATTTTGGAAACGTAGGACAACCAGCCGAAGTTTTAATTTACGGACATGGTTTTAGCGGTTCAACTTATCTTGCGGATGGAATTAATATTACAAATAGATTAACAAACTCTTACGATCTAAATTTGTTTCAATCCGAAAGTATTGATAGAATTGAATTAATTCCGCTAGTTCAAGGATTTTTGTACGGCAGTAATAATAATCCGGCAGCAATCAATTTTATTTCAAGTGAATTTCAAGGAAATATACCTTATACGCGAATCAAATTTTATCAAGGCATTTATGATGAAGGATTTTTTGACGGCATTTTCAATTCAACTATCAGTAATAAAATTAGCTTGTCTGCCGAAATTACTAATCAAAGCGCAGGACAACGTTATGATAATAGCGGACAAAGTGCATGGCTGGCGTCTGCACGATTGAGATATATTCTTTCAGATAAGATTAATTTTATTGCAGGTTACAGTTACGCAAAGACGAATACTCCGTTAAATGGTGGCGTTAATTTGGATTCTATTAATAATTCTAACTCAACCGAAAATATCGAAGATATACTTTACAATAACATACAAGCACCGGTTAACTATATAAACAGATATCAAAAAGTTACTTCACATAATTTTTATTTTAAAACTTTAGCCGATATTATACCGCAATCACCAACTTCATTAACATTTTACTACCAGGATGTTTTGAATGAATTTAGGCAGAATGATTCTACATCCAAATCAAATTTGCAAAGTAATGTTGCTGCTATAATGAACAACAATAGTTACAAAACAATCGGCATGAATATAGACCAAGTAATAAAGCTGAATTCTATCTCTCTAAGAACAATTGCCGGTTATGAACACAATTCATTTGCCACTCCGCTTATTCTTAACGATTTGGATATTAATTCTGCATGGCTGACAGCACAAATGAAATTTTCTTTATTCGATAACAAAATAACTTCTTCCGTTTTTGCAAAGTATTTAAAATACGGCAGCAATAATTTGAACGGCTACGGGGCCGATATTTCATTTAGTATAATTAACAGACTCAATGTTTATGCGGGCTATTCTGAATATGAACGATCGTACAGTAACTTTTTGCAATTTTCAACGGCAGATGATTTTACTACAAAAAGTTTTGAAGCCGCTGTTTCTTACAGCCATGAAGTAATTAGTTTCCGAACCGGATATTTAATTTCTACTAATTTTAATGCGGCAATTCCTGTAATAACTTTAAACACTAATGAGAATAGTACAAAAAATGAGAGTACATTTTTTATAGGAAAAGATGACGTGACAACATCCGGAGCTAATATTAAGATAGACATTAAATTCTGGAAATTGTTACTTACCACAAATTCAAGTTACTATTTTTCAAAAGCAGATCGAGATAAAACCGGCTTGCCTGAATTTACAATGCAAGGTGGAATTTATTATATCGATACTCTTTTCAATTCCAATCTTAAGTTAAAAGCGGGAATTAATTATTCATCAATTGGAAATAGAAACAATTTGTATTATGATTTCGAAAAAAGCATTTCGACAACTCATGCGGGAATTAACGATGCTGTTTCCAATTCAATTCAATATTTTCCGCAAAACAATATTTCTTCCGATT
>CAZRMG010000323.1:0-1474 GCA_964601095.1 uncultured Melioribacteraceae bacterium
GGTCTCGTGAAAATACAATGTTATAAAATGCGGTCTTTTATCTTGAGGAAGTTGAAGCCATTCTATTACTCCCGCGACTTTTTTTTCATACGGAAGAGTGTGTTCGTATAATTTATAATAAGTCGGTCTGCGGTAATCCAATCTTAATTCGGAACCCGGCCAAAAATAACTTGCTGAAATAATACCGTTGCGTTCAGCCGTTTCCCAAAATGCCTCGCCAAGGTACCAACGTGCATTTCGTATTGATGCCGTATCTTTCATACCGTACGTTTTGCCTGAAAAATCATCCTTAAAATAATTGCTGATAATACCATGGTTTTCGATGTACATTCCCGTAATAATCGATTGATGATTCGGGAATGTTTTGGAAGGAAATGCTGGACGCAGCGATAAAGCCGAAACCCCGTTTTGTTTTACATTTTCCAAATTAGGAGTAATTCCGCGATTTAAATAATCCCATCTAAAACCGTCGTACGAAACGAGCAGAACATATGGTTTGCCTGAACCATATATTGTAGAAAGAATAACAAAAAACGCCAAAATCAAATAATATGTTAACTTTTTCATTTTTATTCACCGGGATAAATTTATTATTGAAAAATACAACTGACAGTATTGCAGGTAACTTGCCGCCCCAACAAAGATGTTGATATAAATGAAAATATTATTAATTATAAACCTAATGGCTCTACTAATAAAAGTGATGCTTACTAAACAAAACAAACCTTATTATTACTGAAAACACTTTCAATGTTGACTCTCTGATTCTGTCTTGATATTAATTTATTGCACTGAAACTAATTCGATTTCTTCTATTCCAGAAAAATCTTTTTGATTTAATGTGGCGATGCTTTTAATCTTATTTGATAGTGCAATGCTTACAATTTCAAAATCATGAATTTTTAGACCACGTGGAGAGTATTTTTCTAATAATTCCATAAATATCAAGTTTGATTTTTCGGTAGGATATAAAATTGTAAATATACTTCTAAATTCTTCTATTATAATTAGTGCCTCTTTCATTGAAAGATTAGAGTTTGGGATACGCGTAATAACAGATAAAAATTTGGAAATATTCTTTGAAGTTATATAGAATTTTAATGATTTGTCATTTAGTAATTCTTGAACCGAATTAAAATATTTCGAGTCCTCATCGATAGCATATATTAATAAATTTGTATCTATTAATATATTATTCATATGCTCTTTCTCGAACATTGATATTGTCGAATTGCCCCTTCAAATTATATGTGTGGAATTTCTTTTTTGTTGTTTTTGGAGACTTAAGCCCACTAATATATTTGTATACCTTTTCCAATAAATCGTTTGGCATACGATCAATTTCGCGTTTAATTCTTTCTTTTGTTACCATATTTTCCTCAACTGTTCAGATTATTTTTACCTAAATATAAACGTAACATTTCTTACATTCAATTTATTATTTGGATGTGAAATCTTTCTAAATTCAAAGACT
>CAZRMG010000323.1:1484-4005 GCA_964601095.1 uncultured Melioribacteraceae bacterium
ACCGGCAGGGCAGTCGAAGTGACAAAATATATTTTTCATGGGTTCAACTAATTATTAAAAGAGAAAAAGGGAATTTTTGAAGTGGAATTCTTCAAGAGTATAATTTAAAAAAATCTGGATTGCAAATTAAGTTTGTGTAAAAAAAACATAAATTACTTTTGACATTAGCCGGATTTTCATATCTTCCAAGTGCAAAAAAAAATCTCCAAACCCATTTTAAATAGATAAGCAAGATTATTAAATAATTAAGTCTGCTAAAACAAGTTGACTATGAAGCTTTTTCCTCAAAAATTTCATTTCGCGATTAAAAAAAGTTTACACCAAAATTTATATCTAACAAAAAAATCACAAAACTCAAGGAGTGTGTATGACAAAAGTTAAACAGTTGCTTTCTTTTTTCATGGCTGCTGTAATAATGTTTAGCTATCAGTCGATTTTTGCTCAAACGACTACGGCATCAATTAACGGTTTGGTAGTTGACCAAAACGGAAATGCATTGCCGGGCGCAAACATTATTGCTGTTCATGAACCGTCGGGTTCGCAATACGGATCAACTTCCCGCGAAGACGGACGTTACAATTTAGTTGGTTTAAGAGTTGGCGGTCCTTATAAAGTTACCGTATCATATGTTGGTTATACACCGCAAGTTGAAGAGGGCTTTTCACTTGCGTTAGGGCAAAATTTAAGAATTGATTTCAAACTGCCTGAACAAGTAGTTCAACTTTCGGGCGTTACAGTTACTGCTGAAAAAGGTGCTATTTTAAGTCAAGCTAGAACCGGTGCCACAACAAACGTATCCACAAAGAATATTCAAGAAATCCCAACAACAAGCAGACAGTTCCAAAACTTTGCCAAACTTTCTCCTCTATTTTCCGGTGAAGGATTAAATGCTGCTGGTCGTTCAAGCAAGTATAACAACATTCAAATAGATGGTACACAACACAATGATCTTTTTGGATTGGGTTCTACTGGAACACCTGGTGGACAGGTAAATACTGCACCAATCAGTTTGGATGCTATTAGCGAATTCCAAATTCTTGTTGCACCATACGATGTACGTCAAAGTGGTTTTACAGGTGGCGGAATTAACGCTATTACAAAAAGCGGTTCTAATAATTTCAGCGGTTCTGCTTATTTCTATGGAAGAAATGAGAAGTTGGTCGGAAATTATAAAAGTGAATCTTACGAATCAAAAGATTATGATGAATTCAAAGAGTTCCAAACAGGTATTACCTTGGGTGGACCAATTATAAAAGACAAACTCTTTTTCTTTTTAAGTGGTGAAATGACAGCCAATGATCAACCGTCTCCTAACTACTCTTTAATGGAAGGTTACGGTGGAAAAACTCCTGCTGAACTAAGAGCTCTTGGTGATCAAGTAGCTGCTGCTCTTACTGCTAAAGGATACAACCCTGGAACATATAGCGATGTAACTTTAGAACAACCGAGCACAAAATTATTCCTAAGATTCGATTATAACTTAGCAGAAAATCATAAGTTAACATTACGTCATAATTATGTTGATGCTTCTGCCGATAAATTCTATAACTATAGACAAAAGTATAATTTGTTGTATGATTCGCAGCCATATCAAATGACAAGTACAACAAATTCAACTGCTCTTCAATTGAATAGTACTTTTGGTAATACAATGTCTAATGAATTAATAGTTGGTTACACTACTATTCGTGATGCCAGAAAAGGTATTTCTGCCGACGCTCCCGAAGTTCTTATTAAAGAAATGAACAGAACATTTAGTTTCTATTTTGGCCCAGATCGTTATTCATCAGCTAATAGTTTGGATCAAGATATTCTAGAAATTACAGACAACTTTAACATCTTTATGGGAAATCATACTTTTACAATTGGTACCCATAATGAATTTTTCAAATTCAGTAACTTATTTGCAAGATCAGCTTTCGGTTATTATGAATATAATAGTTTAGCCGATTTCAATGCTGATAAAGCATCATATTATCAAAGAGTATATTCAAGAAAAGGCGATCCAAGAAATCCAAGTTCATTAGTACCTGCAGAATTCAGTGTTGCTCAATTCGGTTTATATGTACAGGACGAATGGACAGTATCACCAAGATTGAAATTAACAGTCGGTCTCCGCGTAGACATGCCGACATTTCCTGATACTCCTGATGAAAACCCTTTGGTTCCTCAATACTTCCCGGGTTATAAAACAAATCAAGTTCCTGATGGCAACTTATTATGGTCACCAAGATTTGGTTTTAACTATGATTTAAGCGGTGATAGAACAACACAACTCCGCGGCGGTCTTGGAATTTTCACCGGTCGCATTCCTTATGTATGGATGTCAAATAACTTTGGAAACTCTGGAACATTGATGGCAGAAGTAAACAATGGTTCAGGTACAAATGTTAAATTCAATCCTAATCCATATTCTCAGTATATTGCCGGCGATCCTGGAACACCAGCATCACCAAAATTAACTTCAGAAGTTGACTTAGCTGATCCTGATTTAAAACTTCCTCAAGTCATGAGATTTAAT
>CAZRMG010000324.1:0-3998 GCA_964601095.1 uncultured Melioribacteraceae bacterium
CGACACAGAAAAACTGATTAATGAAATTATTGTTAGAATAAATGCGAATTTTCGAATGGTGAGGAAATGCAAAACACCTCCAGCAAAATCTAAATTAAAATCTGATCAATTGTCATTTCCATGACGGGTTTAACCCAGGAATTTACATTTTCTATTTAAAAGAGAATGGATTTATCAAAAAGTGCCAATTGACAATCCAAAAAATCATTTTACTATTAATGCTTCTTCAGAAACATCATTTCCAAATTGCGTTTTAGATTTCAACACAGAAGCGTAATTGCCCTGCAGAATAATATCTTTCGTTTTATTCCCTTCAACTTTTATTAGAGTATTCATACTGAAATCAGTATCAAAATTTTCCAATAAAACATTTTCACTTTGTACAATTTTAACAACCGGTTCTTCAGCTATTATTTTTGTATTTATTAATCTAATTCCGTCAGCATCATAAATTGAAACACCTCGTTTTGCTTTCATCACAGAATTTTTCAACTCCATGTTAGCAATCGGCATCTCCGGTAATCCCTGAAATATTACAGCATCTTCGGCGCCGTCGCAATAAATATTTTCCATATAAATATTCCTAAAAATCGGTGTCTCTTCCGAAACTTCAACCAGCTTTGCGGCTTTAGATTTTTCTTCGGCGGACTTATCATCCGTCGGCGCGAACCCCCCATAATACATATTAAAACTTAGCGCTTCGGTGGGAATATCCTTCATAAAAATATTGCTTATATAAATATTTTCTACAACACCGCCGCGTCCTCGTGTTGATTTAAAACGCAGTCCAACATCGGTACCGATAAAATTGCAATTATCTATTTTAATATTTTTAACTCCGCCCGACATTTCGCTGCCTATTGTAAACCCGCCGTGTCCGTGATAAACAACGCAGTCTTGAATCACAACATTTTCAGTAGGAATACCGCGGTCGCGTCCTTCTTTATCGCGCCCGGATTTCATACAGAGAGCATCGTCGCCGACATCAAACTTGCAATTATAAATTAAAACGTTTTTGCATGATTCAACATCAATGCCGTCACCATTCTGTGAATACCAAGGGTTGCGCACGTTTACATTTGTAAGAATTACATTTTCGCACCACAGCGGGTGAAGATTCCACGCCGGTGAATTTTGAAATGTAACTCCATCCAGCCAAACATTTTTACAGCTTATGAAACTCAATAACACCGGGCGGAAAAACACTTTATGTTTTTCTGCTTGCTCTCGTGTAATTTTTTTGTTTTCTTTTTTAAGTTGTGCGAGAAGTTCAACCGCATCTCTTGCTTCGGAAGAAGGCCACCAATTATTACCCGATTCATCAACAACTCCGCCGGATTTTAATAGAGCTTTCCATTCGCCGACGGTCAATTTGGATTTTTTAACATAGCGCCACGCTTCGCCGGCGCCGTCAATAATTCCGTTTCCAGTTATAGCGATGTTTGTCAGATTTCTTCCCATTATCGGCGATGTGCACCTGTATTGATCGTATCCTTCCCAATTGCTTTCAATCAACGGATAGTCGTCATAATTTTTTGTGAATTGAATATGCGCACCGTTTTCGAGATGAAGGTTAATATTGCTTTTAAAATGAATCGGTCCGGTAAGCCACATCCCTTTCGGAACAATAATTTTTCCGCCGCCGTTGTTCGCGCATTCTTCTATTGTTTTATTGAATGCTTCTGTATTTATCGTTAATCCATCTCCGACAGCACCAAAATCTGTCACTAAATAATTCTTATCAGGAAATTTAGGAATATTCAACGCTTCCATTTCAAACGGAAGGTTTTCAAAAAATTTTTTCAAACTGTTATTATTGATTTCTTTTTGTGCTGTGCAATTGTTCGAAATTACTACCAGCATAATAAGAGATAGATAAAATTTTACTGCTCTCATCTTAATTTCCTTTTGAAATATTTTTTGAAAAATGAAAAACAAAAAAGATATCTTAAATAATTGCATCTGTCATTCCGCTCTTTGTCATATGCATCCCTTCGGGAGATGCGGGATCTATGACCGCCATTCCGGTGATCAGTTTCCTTTGGATGCCGGATCCCGCCAAAAAGACGGCGGACAAGCAAGTCCGGCATGACACAATCAACTATTGATGATATATCTTTATTTATCAAATAAGTACTACTTAGAAAAATTTATTACATAAACTAAATTCAAAAGCCAATCAACAAGATTTTCTGCGGCTTTCATATTTTCAAAATCTTTCGGAAGTTTTCTGTGCGCTATGTATTCGTTGTAAAGCCACGGGTCACCGATAGCAAGCACTGCACCTTTTTCAACTCTTTTAAATGCTATTGCGGCGTCGGCATCTTTTTTAAGAATAATATGCTGTGGTGAATCGACCGTTATCGTGGAAATTTCTTTCAGATAAATTTTGTTAACAGCGTCGAATACCGGGTGAACAGGAAGTTTTGTAAAAGCGCCCATATCGTAATTATTTCCATCAACTCTATTCAAGCTAACTTCATTGAACTTCCAGCCAAATTCTTTTACAAGATTGTTCAAATGTTCAAATTCGCAATTGCCTTTGTCGTTGGCGAACAAAACAAGAACTCCACCATTTTTAACCCACTTTGTAATTGCCGCAATATCTTTTTCTTGAATGTAATTTGGTTTTGCAGTTTCCTCCGGAGTATCGGGATCGACAATAATATAAATTGAATATGGATTTAAATTTTTTGCAGTCGGTGCGGATTTCAATTGGGAAATTTTAGCACCGTTCTTTTTAAATATATCCGCAAATTCAGCAAAACCGGAATTTGTCGTATCGTCAATGATATAGTGATATCTTTCATCTTTCCCGGTTTTTTTATTCTTTCTCGTTTCGTTGTTGAAATAATTATCAAGCGCAACTTTTACGCCCTTACCTGCATACTTTTGCGCTCTTTCAATTTCAATCGCTGCAAGCAAAAACGGTCCATAACCTTTGTAATCATTTGTGCGTTGTTTTTCGCTAATATAGTATTCAAAACTTCCGTCGCGGTATGGTTTTCCGCCTAATCCAGCAACGCTGCAAACATTATTTAAATTGACCAATCCTTTTTCGTCGATAGTTACAAATTGTTTTATCAAACCTGCAAAAGAAAGTTGTGCGTTTAACAAATAATTTTTATCGAGATAACCTTTATTATATCCTTTTGCAAAAGCATACGTGAACATTGAAGATGCCGACGCTTCGAGATAATTTCCTTTACGATTTCCTTGATCGACAACTTGATACCATGTATTTGTTTTTTGATCGCGGAATTTCATAACCGCATCGCAAATGTTTTGTAGTTGTGTTATTAACATTTGTCTTTTGGGATGATCCTGCGGAAAAGTATCGAGCACATCAACGAGCGCCATCAAATACCAACCGATAGATCTTCCCCAAAAATGCGGTGATAGACCGGTTTCGGGATTTGCCCATTTTTGTTGCTTGCTTTCATCCCATGCATGATATAATAAACCTGTTTTTTTATCTAAGGCCTTTTCGTACATCAATTCGAATTGATATGCGATATCGTCAAAATCTTTTATCCTGTCGAATTCACGCGAGTATTCGGAATAAAACGGCTCACCCATATAAAGCCCGTCTAACCACATTTGGTACGGGTAAATTTGTTTGTGCCAAAATCCGTTTGATTTTGTTCGCGGATGAACTGTTAATTGGTGGCGCAATGTATCAACGGCATGTTTATATTTTTCTTCTCCTGTTACTTGATAAATATATAAAGCTGCCCTGCCCGGAGTTATCTGGTCGATATTCAATTCATCAACCCTGTATGTTTTTATAGAACCATCTTCTTCAATAACTTTATCGAGACTGTTTTTTATATAATTAAAATATTTGTCTTCACCTGTATAAAAGTACATTTGTTTCATTGTTTCGAGCATCAGTCCGTATTCGTAAAACCATTTCTGCTCTTTAGCTTTTTGATTGTACATTACAACTACCGGATTGCGTGTCATAAAGGATTCGGCAATTCTAATCGACCATGGTC
>CAZRMG010000325.1:0-3989 GCA_964601095.1 uncultured Melioribacteraceae bacterium
AATGTTTCCGAGTAATCTCGCAATCGTTGTTTTACCGGTTCCGGGATTACCGAGAAATAGAGCATTTATAGAAATTTTATCGTCGGCTTTTAATCCGTACTTTTTCCTTTCTTTTAAGAATTCCAGAAAAGAAATAAAATCTCTTACAGATTGTTTTATTGCAGAAAGTCCTATGTAGGAGTCAAGTTCTTTAAGTAATTCTTCAAGACTTCGTGGCTCTTCGGCTATTTGTTTTTTATTTATTTGTTCTTCTCTATGTATCTCTTTTTTCTGTATAAGCGGTAAATGTTGTGAATCTTTCTCTTCAACTATTGAACCGTTTACGCCAAAAAATCTTTCCCCGACTTTAAAGTTGTTGATATAAATTTCAACTTTTGCTTGACCATATTTCCAAAACCCGGAATTTTTTGATCCTATAGTTTGCGCAAAAATCACAGAGTCCCAATCTGCCGGTACATTCAAGCGGAAATTGTTTTTACCTATTTCATAGTCGTTTAAATACCAAATAGTGCTGCAGTTGTAATTTGCGTTTTGAATTCCAAATAAGGGGTTATTGTAAATAACTTCTACGCCAATGGTTAAAAAAGTATGATCTATTTGTTTGTAATAAGTTCTAGACGAATTTTGATTATCATTTGATGCATCAAATAATTTTATTGAAAAAACTTCTGCAAAATCATTTGGGTAAAAGATCGAATCTAACCTGTAATTGGTAGGGGGTGCAATTGTTTTCGTTTTTCGAAGTTCGTTCTGAAAATATTTTTTACTTGTTTTATCTTCGTTCTCAATGCGTGATCTTTCAAATTCAACTTCTTCCGAATGAATAAATTTTAGAAGTGCATTGTATATTAAATTGAATCTTTCATTTTGATAAAATCGGTCTTTCATTGCCTCTGCTTTTTTAATAGCCGGGCTGTATTGAAACATATGATACATCGATTCAAGCTCGATAAGTTCTGCTTCGGAATGTTCCTTCTTTAATTTGCTATCTGCTAATATCTTTTGGGCTACGAATAATGCGAACCAGAATTCCTTGGCTTTTAATGCGTCATGTGCATCTTTAATTAAGGACTCGAGATTTGATGCTGTAAATTTGTAATTGTCGGCAAAATAAATATTCGCTTTTTGAAACCAGACACGGGCAGCTTCCCATTCTTTGTTTTCACCACCGAGCAGAAGTAAACCGTATGAAAATGCTTTGTTTGCATCATAAAATTTCTTTAGCCCTGCATAAGCACGCGCTTGGTTCAAATACGTCCAGCTTAAAAGATTTTTTTCCTGCGAGATTGTTTTGTCAATGTCGGCAACGGCACCTTCGAAAATACTCATGCGTGTTAGAATATAAGCACGGAAGAATCTTGTTTTTGATAGGTTACCTTGAAGCTCAACAGCAAGATTAGCGTATTCTACGGCTTTGGATGGTTGTCCGTTTTCAAGATATGCCCATGCAAGGCAAATTGCGGCTTCACTGTCGTTAGGTCTAAATTGATATAATTTTTCGGCAGCGGCAAGTGCCATACGAAATCTGCCGCTCCAAAGATGATCATACGCTTCAATCTGTAGATTATTCAGCTCATCGTTCGTCATAAAGTATAATTTTGGCCTTTTTCAATATTTACTGTTTGAAAATAAAAAATCCTAAACGGATATACTAATTAGAATTATACTTCTATTGTCGTAAAAATTATAAAACCTTTTAGTCCGGTTCTGCGTCTAAAAACAAAAAATCGAGCATGTCATGAAAAAAATTCTAATACCGGTTTTGATTCTTGGTACTTTAGCATTAACAAGTTGTGGCTTTTGGGGCGTGCGGGGCAGCGGTAGAATTAAAGAAGAAACAAGGCAGATTGATGAATTTACAGATATAGATGCCTCGGGAGCATTTTCAATAAAAGTAAAAGTTGGGCCAGATCCTACCTTAAAAATTGCTGCTGAAGATAATTTATTGAAAATAATTCGTACGACTGTTAGAGGAAATACTTTGATTATTGATACAAAGAAGAGTATTTCTCCAAGGAAAGAAATTAAAATTTATATAACCACACCTGATTTACAATCAATCGAATGTTCCGGTGCGAATAGTATTTACGCGACAGATATTAATACGGAAAATTTTGAAGTAGATTTAAGCGGTGCCGGTAGCGTTGAACTGCATGGCGAAGCAAATAGAGTAACGGCTGATATTTCAGGTGCAGGCAGTATTAATGCTAAACGGTTAAAAGCAAATAGAGTATATATATCGGTCAGCGGTGCAGCAAGTGCCGATGTATTTGCAAGTGAATTTCTCGATGCTTCTGTTTCCGGCGTTGGATCGATTGATTATTATGGTAATCCTGAAAAAACAAATACTAATGTGTCCGGTGTCGGTTCTATTTCAAGAAAATAATTTTTTTATGGTACTCCTTCTAAGGCGGGGTCTTTAATTAGATTCCGCTTTTTTATTATCTTTGAATCAAAATTTAATGGGATAATACAATGGCAAAAAATATAAAACCTCTAATAAGTATTTTAATGGGCAGCGATTCCGATCTTTCAATTATGCAAAAAGCAGCTGATGTATGTACTCAATTTGGCGTAGGTTATGAAATGAGAATTCTTTCTGCTCACCGGGTTCCAACTCATGTAAAAGACTATGTTTCAAATCTTTCGAAGAGGGGAATAAAGGTTGTGATTGCCGGTGCGGGATTAGCTGCACACCTGCCGGGTGTTTGTGCTGCATTCACAACTCTACCGGTTATTGGCGTACCAATAAATAGCGGTGCTCTTAAAGGGCTTGATGCTTTGTTGGCGATTGTGCAAATGCCGAGTGGTGTTCCGGTTGCAACTGTTGCCATAGATGGCGCTAAAAATGCCGGGTTGCTTGCTATGCAAATTCTAGCAACTTCCGATTCTAATATTCATAAAAAAATGGTTCAACATAAAAAGAAAATGGAAGAAGAAGTTTTGAAAAAAGACAGGGAATTAAACAAAGTAAAAGTTTGAGCTTTCAAAAAAAAGAATAACTACGTCTATAGTAGTTATTCTTTTTTGAAAAAAATATTGTTACAAAAATTAATTCAGTCTTCTAATTTTATCACTAGTTTTAAACTTACTGACTAGAGTTTGTAAATTTGTCGTTAAGTAATTTAGATCTTCAGAAGCTTTTGCAATTTGCTGAATACCGGAAGTAGATTCATTTGTAACATTAGAAATACTTTCTATGCTTCTGCTTATTTGTTCTGCTGCACTTGATTGTTCTTCGCTAGCAGCGGCGACCTGATTTACAACATCGATAGTTTGATTCGTACTTCCAATAATTTCGTCCAGAGCAATTATTGCTTTATGAGCTAATTCTTTACCGCTTTCAACTTCCTTTGTTCCGCTTTCAATTGAATTGACTGCATTACCAGTATCTTTCTGAATCTGCTTAATCATTGCAGCAATTTCTTTTGTTGCTTTTGTTGTTCTCTCTGCAAGTTTGCGAACTTCGTCGGCAACAACTGCAAATCCTCTTCCTTGTTCGCCGGCACGTGCCGCTTCAATTGCCGCATTTAAAGCAAGCAAATTAGTTTGATCGGCTATATCATCAATTACTTGAATAATTTCACCGATTTGATTACTGCTTTTACCTAATTCTTTCATAATAACGGAAGCATTTCCAACAACTTCGGCAATACGATTCATACCTTCTACGGTTTGTTTTACAACATTGCCGCCATTTAAAGCAGATTCTCCGGCTTTTTTAGAAAACTCAGCCGCTGAACTTGCGTTTTTGGTTGTTTGAAGAATTGTGTTTGCCATTTCTTCTACGGCACTTGCAACTTCTGTTGTTTGGGCTGATTGTTCTTGAGAACCGGCGGCCATTTCTTCAGTGCTTGATGAAATTTCGTTACCAGCTTTTGATGTAGCCAGTACAGATTCGCTAACGTTTACAATCATTTGGTTTATATTTTTAACAACCAAATTAAAACCTGTAAATAATTTACCTATAACATCGTTTTTATTCTCAA
>CAZRMG010000326.1:0-3975 GCA_964601095.1 uncultured Melioribacteraceae bacterium
TATTCGTTTAGATCTTCGGGATTAATCTTTCCGCATTTTTCCAACACAAATCTGCTTTGTCTTTTGTAGAATGGAATTTCATCGGTGCCTTTACATTTTTTACCGTTTGTGGGATCAGCGTATAAAAATTCATCAATAATTTTATTTTGAAGAAGTGTTTGCTCAACTATTTTTTGTACATCGTCTTTTTTGATTTTTACGTACATAATTCCGTCGGGCTCAATTGTAACAAGAGGACCCATTTGGCAGAAACCCTGGCATCCGCTACCCGAAATAAGCACGCCTTCTTTTTTCTGTTCTTTTTCTTTTTCAAATTTTAGATCAATAATGTGCGGTATATTATTTTGCTCGAGCTGCTTTTCAAATTCATGAAAAACTTTAAGCGAACCGTTTGCAACACAGCCCGTACCGGCGCAAATAATAATTCTTCTTTTAACGAGTTTTGAATTTTCTTCGTATTCTTTTTTTATAGAAGCGAGATTAACCGATTGCGCTTTCATACTCTTCCTCCTTAATCAATTCATCTATAAGCTTCACAACTTTATCCGGTGTCATTTGTGAATGAACTTCTTCGTTAACAACAACAACCGGCGCTAAACCGCAAGCCCCAAGACATGAAACTGTTTCGAGCGTGAACATCATATTGTCAGTCGTTCTTTTGGATGAATTAAATCCCAATTTTTTCTCAATCGCTTCAACTATAGGTATTGAATTTTTAACATGGCATGCTGTACCGTCGCAAACTTTAATTACATATTTGCCTTTCGGTTCAAGCGCAAAGTGCGAATAAAAAGTTGCAACGCCGTAAACTTTTGCAGGGGGAATGCCGAGCGATGTCGCAACAAATGTTAATATTTTTTCTGGAAGATACCTGTATTCTTCCTGTACTGCCTGTAATATCGGTATAAGCTTGTTTGAATCGTATTTGTTTTGTTCGAGTATTTCGCAGACTCTCTCAAATTTTCTAGCCAGAACCGATCCGTTACTTTCTGAATTTGTCATTGTTTTCTCCATAAGTGGATTTTTATTTTTAAAAAATTTGTCATGAATTTCTTTTCATTCTTTCTGCGAGTTTATGTGTTAAAACTCCCAGTGAATGTGATAGTTGTGCATTCTCAACAATTACATCGGATGGAACTTTTAAATGTATCGGTGCAAAATTCCAAATTGCGATTATGCCTGCTTCAATCATAATTTCTGCAGTCTGTTGTGCCGCTTCGGGCGGAACTGTTAACACACCAATATTTATGTGCATTCGCATTATCATATCGGCAAGTTTTTCGATTGGAAGAATTTCGATCCCGTTCACAATAGTTTCGAGTTTTGCGGGATCGTTATCAAATGCGGCAACTATGTTTAATCCATACGCAGTGAAATTTTTATAACCGATTATTGCGCTGCCCAAACTTCCGGTGCCAACTAGAAATGCATCAACATTATTATCCCAATTTAAAGTGTGGTTAAGTGCGGCGAGAAGTTCATCCAAATCGAAACCGATTTTAGGTTTGCCGATTATTCCAGTCACTGTTAAATCTTTGCGAACTTGGATTGAATCGAGCCCAAGCTCATCGGCAATTAAATTGCTGGAAACTTGTTTTATACTTTCCCTTTTGAGCCGATTAAGAAGATGGATATATTTTGGAAGCCGTCTTAAAGTGGGCTCAGGAATAACTTTTAGCGTTTTTTCATCATTTTTCATCATTTTTATATCGATATTTTTTTATCGATATAAAAATATCAATTATTTTGTATTTCTGTCAAGTAGTATTTAAAATATAAAACCCGGACTTAGCCGGGCTTAAGAATGTAAGTTTTATTAATGACTATCTTTCAACTCTTCCGGAGCCGCCGCTTTTAACAAGTTTTTCAACTTCATCAACACTTACCAAATTAAAATCACCGGGAATTGAATGTTTAAGACATGATGCAGCAACAGCAAATTCAAGCGCGTCTTTTGTGATTTCTTTTGTCAGTAATCCATAAATCAATCCACTTGCAAATGAATCGCCACCGCCGACTCTGTCTACAATTTCAATATCATATCTTTTGGAGCGATATGGAGTTTTGCAATCTTTATTATCCAAGAGCAAAGCACTCCAGCCGTTTTTAGAAGCGGAGAAACTTTCGCGTAATGTAATTGCTACAGTTTTAAAATTGTATGTCTCTTTCAATTTTTTCGCTACATTAAAATATCCTTGCTCATCAAGATGCCCTGCTTCGATATTGGTTTTTTCCGCTTTCAAGCCCAAACTTTTTTCGGCGTCCTCTTCGTTGGCAATGCAAACGTCAACATGTTTCATAAGCGGCTGCATTACAGCTTGAGCTTCTTGAGTAGTCCACATTTTAGCCCTGAAGTTTAAATCACAGCTAATTATTACACCCATAGATTTTGCAGCTTCGCAAGCTTCACTTAAAAGTTCCTGAGCGTTTTTACCGAGTGCCGGAGTAATGCCCGTCCAGTGAAACCATGATGCGTTTTCAAAGACTTTCTTCCAATCAACTTCGCCTTTTTTCATCAAAGAAACAGCAGAACCGGCTCTATCGTAAATTACTTTTGAAGCTCTTTGACTTGCACCGGTTTCTAAAAAATAAATTCCAACTCTATCGCCGCCGCGAACAATGAAATCATCCTTCACACCAAATCTTCTTAAATGATTAACCGCAGATTGACCGATTTCATGTTTGGGCAGCTTCGACACAAAGTACGATTCCAATCCATAATTTGATAGCGATACGGCAACGTTTGCTTCTCCGCCGCCATAAGTTACTTCAAGATTTTGTGATTGAACAAATCGTGTAAACCCGGGCGTAGATAACCGAAGCATAATCTCGCCAAAAGTAACTACTTTCTTTTTCATCTGTTTTTCTTCCTTTTATTCATTCAGAAATTTTCTGCGCAAAAATAAAAACTTTTACCGAGTAAAAACGACTGCAAATAATTACAAATTTCTTTTCCAGAATTCGAGCATAGTGTTGTATAAATGAATCCGTGCGGGCGTATCGGAAATTCCGTGCTTACGCATCGGGTAAATCATCATATCAAACATTTTATTTGCTTTGATTAATTCATCAATAAAGGCATATGCATTTTGAAGATGCACATTATCATCATATGAACCGTGAACAATCAACAATCTTCCGTGAAGATTTTTTGCTTTTCGAACGAGAGACGTTTTTTCATAACCGTCGGGGTTTACTTCAGGTGTTTTCATTGCCATCTCACCGAATTTTGTATCGTAATATCTCCAATCAGTAACACCAGCAACCGAAATACCTGCTTTAAATTCTTTCGAATTTGTCATTGCATTAAAAGTAAAAGTGCCGCCTCCGCTCCATCCCCAAATTCCAATTCTGTTTGAATCAATGTACGATTGTTTTTTAAACCACTTAACGCCATCGATGAGATCGTTTAGTTCGACATCACCCCCGAAATTTTTTAGTATTAAGTTTTCAAGTTTTTTACTGATGGCTGTCGCAGATCTCGGGTCAACGCGCGCAACAAGAAATCCGTTATCGAGAAGAACCTGATCAAAATAAAGCGATCGCCAAATATTCTGCACTTGTGGAGCCGATGGCCCGCCGTAAACATAAATTATCAACGGATATTTTTTTGCGGGATCAAAATCCGCCGGTTTCATAATTTCTGCCGGAAGTTGAAAACCGTCTTTAGCAGTAATAGAAAAAAATTCTGGTCTCTGAAGATTTAATGAAGCAAGTTTTTGTTCGTTATACTTTGCTATTTCCTTTATAAAACTTCCATCATTTTTATATAGAGAAATTACAGGCGGGGTTAAAATGTTGGAATAAGTATTAAAATAAAATTTGGCAGTACTATTAAAATTAATTCGATGAGTAAAATTACCATCACTTAGTTTTTGAAAACCGCTGCCGTCAAACTTAACTTTGTAAAGATGCTTTTCTTTGGGATCTTTTTCCTGCGCTGTGAAATAAACAATTTCATTTTTTTCATCAACC
>CAZRMG010000327.1:0-3941 GCA_964601095.1 uncultured Melioribacteraceae bacterium
CGGAATTTACCAGAATGTTATGGCTGTCTCGGGCAACATAAAATTAAAAGTAGAAGACCTTTACACAATTAAGGAACTATGTGAAGCTGGAAAACTGAGAACCGTGATTGACAGACAATATCCAATTGAAGAAATAGTAGAAGCTCATAGGTATGTTGATAAAGGACATAAAAAAGGAAATGTAGTAATTACTGTAAAGCATTAAAACATGAGTATTTTCGAAAGGGTATTTATAAATATTTGATTTGAGTATTCAAAAAGTTTTATGAAAATAAATCATCAATAAAAATTATTTCGACGGGGTAGTATTCATGGAAACTCCCATTCATCCATTGTTAAACACACCAATTTTCCAAACGGAATTATTTATACCCAAGTACAAAGAGATACAAAAAGATAATTGGAAAATATCCAAAATGGGCTTAGGGTTTGATCATGGTTATTTTACCGATGTATGGGCTGTTGAAAACATGCCTATACTTTTACGGCGAACAAAAGAAGATTTTGATAAATGGGAAACATGGATGTCGATTTGTCCGCACGAACTTGAAAGCCAGGAATTATGCTGTAAATATGCTTCGGGAAATGTAGTTGTAATGGGACTCGGGATGGGCTGGGTAGCAATAAATATTGCGTTTAATGATGATGTTAAAAAGGTATTTGTAATTGAAATCGATAAAGAAGTAATAGATATATTTTACGAATCCGGCGCAATGACGGATGTTCCTCAGAACATTCAAAATAAAATTGTAATTGTTAATGCCGATGCCTTTAACTGGAAACCCGAAGAAAAAATAAATCTGCTTTATGCCGATATCTGGCAGAAACTTGTCGAGCCGCAGACTCTTGATGATGTACGCCGAATGCAGAATAATATTCATGCCGATAAAGTTTATTTCTGGGGACAGGAATTATTCCTCTATAAAATGTTTGTTGATAGTAATCTTGCAGAAGATAATCTTAACAAAAATTTTCTTGTTGATATGTCCGTGAAAATAGATCTGCCAATTCTTTTACCGGAAGATATGGATTATCCTTCAATGGTTTATAAAGCAGGTAAACAAAGAATAAAAAGAGGACTGCCGCTTGCAAGATAATGGTTTACAATACGGAACACTCAATTTACGATCATTGAATTAAGATTATAGTATTAGTACTGTTGTCCTTAAAAAAAGGTAAAGCAGGAGTGTGCATAGTAACAATTAGTGCTGGAGAATTTATGAATTACAAGTTGATTATTGTAATTATTTTGCTGAGTCTTATTTTAAACTGCGGAGAAGTTGAAACATTTCCCGGTATAGAATTTTCGGGCATTACTAGAACAAGTGAAGAAGGGCCTGAACCAATTGGTGAAATAGACGAAACAGATTGGTTAAAACAATTTGACTATAATGTTTTATCTGAAGACGGCACAATAACAATACCTGTTTCATATTCAGTTTACCCTGCGTATCCGAATCCTACATCGAGGTTCACAAATATTAAATTCGCAATTCCGAAAAGAGATTCCGTTATTATTGTTATGATTGACAAGCTTGAGAATAAACAAACAGTTCTACTTTCGAAATATTTACAAGCAGGAATTCATATCTTGAACATAGATTTACTGTACTCCAATAGTGAAATGATAAGAAAGGAAGGTTTGATAAGAATTCATTTTTATATCCCGACAGTTAATAATTTCCCTGAAGTCCATGGGGATATTGAGTACAAAAAATAAAAGGATTATTGCTGATAAATATTTAAGCTTATCTTCAATCATGTTCATGATAAGTAAGTAAGCTGAGACTTAGTTTCGGTTTCGAATTACAAGCATTGTTGTAGCGATTGGATAAATTATGAATAAATATAAACAAAGGGACAATTATGAACGAACCGAAAATAATTGATATTACACCGGATAATGTCTTGGATTACGGAATTTGCGGATATAAAAATCTAAAACGTGAAGGATATCCTGAAAAAGTATCTTGGATTGGTAAGAATTACGAAAACGGACTTAGGATTAAATCTATATTAACCGATAACGACGGTGTACAGGGAATGATTGAATATATTCCCGGCGAATACAGTTGGCGCCCGGTAGAAGCAAGCGGTTATATGTTTATTCATTGCCTTTTCGTCGGGTTTAAAAAATCTTATAAAGGAAAAGGATATGCTGGAAAACTTATTGATGAATGTATTGATGATGCAAAAAAGCAGAAGAAAAAAGGTGTTGCCGTTGTTACAAGAAAGGGCTCTTTTATGATAGGTAATGAAATATTTATAAAGAAAGGTTTTGAAATAGTTGATGCAGCTCCGCCGGATTTTGAATTACTTGTATTTAACTTTAAGAAGAATAATACTCCGCCGAAATTTAAAGTTGAGCAAAATCTTAAACTTATGAAGTATAAAAAAGGATTAACAATAATACGTGCCGATCAATGCCCGTACACGATGAAAAATATAAATGAGATTGTTGAAACATCTATTAATAAGTTCGGCATAAAACCGAAAGTAGTTGATAATAAAAATCATGTTGATGCGCAGGAATGTCCGTACGCATTTGGTTCATTCGGCATAATTTACAACGGCGAAATATTATCTTATCACCCGATAAGCAATACGCGCTTTGTTAATATTATGAAAACGATAGTCAATTAGTTTTTTTACAAAATTTTACATGATTGAAATGGATTTTCGACATGTTGTTTGTAGATTAGTTGAGTAATAGTAAGATAGTTTTTCATATTATAAAAATATTTTCTATGGAGTTATATGGATTTTACCCGTCTTGAACTGCAAATGCAATTCATCAAAGAGATTGATAAGATTAAACAAGTTTTTCGGCAAAACTATATTACCGATAGTTCTCGTCGCGAAAATGATGCCGAACATTCATGGCACTTGGCAATGATTGTAATAATTTTATCGGAATATTTTCAAAACGTTGATTTGTTGAAAACGCTTAAAATGGTTTTGATTCATGATTTGATTGAAATCTATGCCGGCGATACTTTTGCATACGATGAAAAAGAAAATGAAAGCAAATATCAAAGAGAAAAAATAGCCGCGGATAAAATATTCGGCTTTCTTCCGCAAGATCAATCAGATGAACTTTCAAGTCTTTGGCATGAATTTGAAGACACAACATCACCAGAGTCAATCTTCGCGAACATTGCGGATAGAATTCAACCTTTGATTCTTAACATAAGCTCAAAAGGAAAAATGTGGATTGACAAAAAAGTGACAATGGAAAAAGTAGTGAACAGGAATTCTATTGTTCTTAATAAAGGCCCTAAGATTATTGCAGATTATATTCTAAAACAAATTAATGAAGCAAATGAGAATAACTATTTTTACAAGTAATTGTCGCCTGGTATTAATTACTTTATTATCAAGTTAGATTGATGAAATGAAATCAGTTTAAATAAAAAGGTAGTTTGCAATTTTAGCATTGCTGCTTTAAGTTATACTTTAGTTGTAAAAGAATTTTATTAAAAACCTGAGGGAAGTGAAATGAGTGGAAAAAGAAATGTTTCGCAAATCCATAAAAACTTTAAATTATTTCATACCTACTTTATTGTTCTGTTTGTTATTTCGACGGTAATTAAAGCGCAGCCGTCGGGTGGGCCATACGGACCTATCCAACAAAAATATGATTTACCCAAAGTAGCGGGCAAAATATATTATGTAGCGCCGGATGGTAAAGCAGAACAAACCGGAGAAAAATTGGAAGCGCCAACAACAATTGAAGAAGCTATTCAACGGGTTATAACAGGCGATGCAATCATAATGCGCGGCGGAATTTATCGAACAGGAAACTTGGTCTTAAATCAAGGTATTACTATTCAACCATATCAAGATGAACAACCTGTTTTAAAAGGTACTTTTGTCGCTGACGAATGGCAAAGTCAACGCTACGGTTTATGGACTACAAAATGGGATCGGCTTTTTCCTTC
>CAZRMG010000328.1:0-3937 GCA_964601095.1 uncultured Melioribacteraceae bacterium
TTCAAGTAGCGAGAGCCGGGCTTGAACCGGCGACCTCATGATTATGAATCATAATAACATGATAATTTTCTAATTTTCTATTTTTATCGAAAATGAACTATTATACTAAATATCAATAGTATAAACATTTATTTATTTATCTTTATTTATTGATATTTATCTAAAATGTTAGTACTTTTGTTAGTGCATTCTCAAAAAAGCACTAACATGGCACTGCCTACAATATCTCATCCACAACTAGATGAAAACCTCCTCAAAGCAAAAGGGGTTTCATTAGTCGCATTCTTCGAAGTTGCAAGAAAAAGAGATAATGAATCTGCTGCTATCAAGTTGAGGATAGTCCATCAACGATACCCGAAATATTATTCAATAAGAATCTTTGCTACTGAAGATGAATATTTGAAAATTTGCGAAGGTGGCAAAAGCAGTGAGATTAAAAACAAACGTATTATCATCTATGAAAATTTAAAAAAAGCATATGATATAATTGTTTCAATGCAGTTGTTTAATTTTGATGAATTCGAGCGAAAATTCAAAACAAACCATAAATCAAATAACATATTTGGATATCTCGATGGGTATATCGAACAACTTAAAAACGAAAACCGCTTAGGTAGTGTTACTACTTACACTAATGCAAAAAACAAACTCAAAGAATTTTATAATAAAGAACGATTGCCGTTCGAGAGTGTGAACGTTTCATTCCTTAAACAATTTGAAAAATGGATGATCGATCAAGGTGGAAGCCCTACAAGTGTAGGTTTTCATTGCAGAAGCTATCGAAAAATGTTCAACGATGCAATCCTTGATGGAATTATCCAACAGTCAGTGTACCCATTTGGCAATAAAATCAAAGGATTGTATCAACCACCACAACCAAGGAATATAAAAAAAGCAATCAATCTTACTGACATAAAGAAGATTGTTGAATATCAACCTGAGCCTATGAGTTCCGAACAATATTACCGAGATTTATGGATATTTAGTTATCTTGGGAATGGTATAAACGTAAAAGACATGTGTTTACTGCAATTTAAGCATATTAAAGAGGACAGTATCATTTTCAATCGTGCAAAAACCATTAACACCAACCGACATGCAAAACCAATCCAAATTGCCTTAATTGATCAAAACAAAGCAATAATTGAACGCTGGGGCAACAAATCGACAAATAAAGAAGAATATATCTTTCCTGAGTTTATAATAGGTATGAACGCAGTAGATCAGCAACGAAGGGTAAGGCAGCTTACAAAACAGATTAACAAATACATGCGTAAGATTGTGAAAATACTTCATTTGGAGATAAACATATCTACGTATACTGCCCGGCACAGTTTCGCCACAGTTTTAAAACGCTCCGGTGTTGGTATCGAGTACATTTCAGAAAGTCTTGGACATTCCGATCTAAAAGTCACTGAAAACTATCTCGATAGCTTTGAAGATGAAACCCGTGTTGCAAATACCAAAAAATTGTTGGAATTTTAATTATTGTTTAATATGCTAAAATATGGAACCCCAGTTTCTTTATATTGAACCTACATTCATTCGTATTTATCCAACAGAGACCAAACCAATCCAAGATTACGAAGAATGTGAGAACTATCCAAATTGTTGCGATAATCACAAACAGGCATTCAATGATATTACAACTTGGTTTATTGGCTACATTACGAAGAACCAGGATTATTTAAAACTCTTAAAAAATGGTCAAATTAAGGCTGAAGAATTTAAAAACTGGCCACTGAAAATACTTCGATCAATTGACTATACAATAAATTTTTGCGAGAAAAGAATAGATAATGCTGATTGGTTTGAAGATATCACAAACTATATTGAATATGTTTCTTGGTGTTTTGGACAACCAAAAATTGGATATTTTGCCTATGAATATTTTGTTAAAACAAATATTTCTGACAGTCCTACTATGCCTGAAGAAAAGAAACAAAAGCTATTAAAATGGTTCGATGATATTCATAAAGAGTCCGAAAACAAAAATCTCATTTCAAAAAACAACATTACTCAACTCCATTTCATTTATCAAAAATGGCTGAAAATATTTCCTTTTGAATTGGATTATTTAAGCCATTTGAAACCACAATTTACAAAGACACTCCCATTTCTTGAAGGTGAAATAAGAAATAATCCATATACAGGGATGGCAAGCGCTAAAATAATTAGCTCTGAAAAACTGATCAATTTTTTATTGGAACTAACCAAGAATATTCTTTCAGCAATAAACGGTCTAAAACTTTACGAGCTAAATCTGATAAATAATGTTAATCAAAAGCAGATTGAGATAATTAATAAAGAACGTAGGTTAGAACTTGAAAAGCTTAAATCTACTGCAAAATCGCCAGAACGAAAATTTATTGGAATTGCTAAACAATGGCTCAAAGGAGAGCGAAAGTATTTCGAAAGAATTAAACCTTTATTGCCTGCAAATTCACCTGAAAAAACAATTAGTCAAAATGAAATATCTGCAACATCACATCCTTTGTTTATTAACAATTTAATTGGAAACGAAAAAGAGAAAACCGCTCTGCTCAAATTTTTAAAAGAGCAATACAAAAATCAAAAAGGAAAACAAATTGCTATAATGATTCAAGCCCTTGAAAGCATTAAACGAATTGCATACAATGAACGGTCTAAACTTTATGTGTCGTTAAATCAAGAATTTGGAGAAATTGGATCTGATCAAAGTATTAATAAATACATGAAAGAAGAAAAATTAAGAGATACTGAATTAGCAAAATCAATTGAACTCCACGCAGAAAAGATAAAAACTCACATAGAAAACTTGCCCAAATAGTTGTTTCCAGTTGTTTGTAGTTGTCACAACTTTAAACAAATAAACATTGATAAAGAGAACAAAACACATCTCTTAAATTCGTGTCAGAAAATAACAATTAAAGATTCTGATATGGATAATACACTTTCTTTCGACACTCTTCCATCAGCAGTTCAGGAGCTGAACAACAGGCTGATCCGCATTGAACACATTTTGAATACCAAGATCGAATCTCCTAAAACAGAAGAATGGTTCGACCTCGAAAAACTAATCGAGTATTTGCCTGACCACCCGGCGAAACAAACCGTTTATGGAATGGTTTCACGCCGTGAGATACCTTTTCACAAAAGAGGCAAACGCTTAATCTTTTCTAAGAAAAGCATCGACGAATTTCTAACCCAGAGCCGTCGCAAAACAATTACTGAAATCAGAAACGAAATCTAATAAGGAGAATTAGCAATGCAAGAAGTAATCAACCTGGTTTCTGTCATCAAAAAAGACATTGAAACATTGCGCACCGACATTTCAAAAATGTCAAAAACTCACATCCAACTACTTACAGAAGAATGGATTGAAAAAGAAAAAGTAATGTTGATTCTAAAAATCAAAGACCGGAAATTGCAAACCATGCGTGACAATGGTTCCCTGCCCTTTTCCCAGATTGATGGCAAAATCTATTACAAAACGTCAGATGTTGAAGCTCTGTTGAACAAACATTACAATAGAAAATGAATTCAAATTATTTGAATATACCTGTATCAATTTGCATATATGCCGACCAAAAAAAGTGCATAGGTCAGCTTCAAATGTTTTGCTGGCTTAAACAAAATTGCAACCATCGGTTTAGTATATCGAATCAGTTACTTTATAAAGCAATTTCTGAACTTAACATCACAAAACAAACCTTTAACGCTCGAATGAATTGGCTTTTAATCTATAAGTGGGTTTCATTCAATTCAAAAAAACGATCTTGGCATTTAAACAGCTTCAACATTATTCATAATAAAACAAAGTTGGAAATAAGAAAGGGAATAATATGGGATAGTTATGATTTTAAAAAATTTAAGGCTTTTGTAAATGCTGCAATATTGGGATATTATGCAAAAAGGAAAGCCTATATCGATAAAGAAGAACTAAGGTTAAAGCACG
>CAZRMG010000329.1:0-3909 GCA_964601095.1 uncultured Melioribacteraceae bacterium
CTTGTTGCTCAATTACTCCGTCAAGTCCAATGTTATGATTCTTCAATTTATCCATCGCTGCTTGCCACAATCTAATGCCATAACCTTTTCCTCTGTATTCAGGAATGATTATGTAAAATCCAATAAAACCGAAATTGCTTTCATAAGAAACAGCGGAAATACAACCGATAGGTTTTTCATTTAAATAACCAATTAAAAAACCTTCGGAATCTGCATCGAAGAAAGCATTCGCATCATGCACACCCGGGTTCCATCCTTCTTTAGCTGCTAAGTCAATTGCAAAATTTAGTTCGCTGCGCGACACAGTTTTTATATAGAAGTTGTCATACATCTTATTTCCAATCATTTCTAATTTGACATATATTTTTTATTAATATAAGTAATAAACTTTTTTAATGAAAAAGTTATTTATCTTAGGAACAAATACAAACAAAAATGAGGAGCGAAAATGATATTTGTAATTGCCATAATAATAGTAGCAGCATCGATAACAACGTATATTAATCTTAAAAAAGCTGGAAGATACCATGAGAAAAAATTCGCGAGTATAGGAATTGCAATCGGAGGGATACTCGCACTTCTGCAAATATTTACCGTTGTGCCCGCCGGTACAGTTGGAGTAGTAGATTTTCTTGGTAATGTAAGTGATAACACTTTAAAAGCAGGTGTTAATTTTGTTAACCCTCTGGCAAACGTTATCAAGTTCAGCATTAAGACACAAGAAATTAAAGAAACAATGAATGTTCCTTCCAAAGAAGGATTAAGCGTTCAGTTGGAAATCAGTTTGCTTTATAGTCTCGATCCCGACAATGCATCAAAGATCTATAAATCTGTCGGAGAAAATTACGGAGAGATAATTTTAATGCCGCAATTTCGTTCAGTTGTACGCGGAGTTACTGCCAAATATGATGCAAAAGCACTTTACACAGCATCGCGTGAACAGTTAGCTTCAGAAATGAAATCTGAATTGGAAAATTTAGTTGGTCCCCGCGGTATCACAATTGAATCGGCGCCAATGCGTCAAATAATTCTTCCTTCAGGTTTAACAGCATCAATCGAAGAAAAATTAAAAGCAGAACAGGAAAGTCAGCGTATGGAGTTTGTTTTAAAACGCGAATCACAGGAAGCTGATAGAAAAAGAATTGAAGCAAAAGGCGTTGCGGATTTTCAGGATATCGTAGCCCGCGGCATAAGTCAACAATTGCTTGAATGGAAAGGAATTGAAGCGACCGAGAAACTTGCAAATTCCCCGAACGCGAAAATTGTTATAATTGGTTCCGGAAAAAACGGCTTGCCGATAATTCTTAATCAATAACATTTAGACAAATACCGCCGGTTTTTTGCCGGCGGTATAAATTTTTGACCAAATAATTCGACAACATATCGGCATACAAAAAATATTTTATTTATTTTTGAACCGTGAAAAAAGCATTGCACATATCATTCGCCGTTTTCTATTTGCTGTTAACAATCGGCATTCAGATCTCCACACATTATTGCGGCAGTTACGCAATTGAAGTGGATTTATACGCAGCCGATACTAAAAGCGAACCAACCGATTGCTGCGGCGATCCGTGCGAATCTTCATGCTGCCAAACTGAGATTAAAGAATTTCAAATACAAGATTTACATCAAAGCGTCTCGAAATACGAACCGGCTTCAATTGAATTAATTGATTTTATTCAACCCGTTACATCTGCGGAATTTTTACAAGAAAATATTTCTTCGCAAATTTATTTTGATTCATTTCACTCCCCGCCATTAAATAAAACCAACATATTAAACTGCACATTTAGAATTTAGACTTTTTCCGGTTTTTAATTATTGAACACTCGTGTTCACCATAAACTATTTTAAAAATTAGGAGAAAAGTCATGAAAAAATTAATATCTCTTTCAATCGTTTTATTATTTGTGTTAACAACATTTGCGCAGGATAAAAAAGTTACAGAAGCCGAAATAAAAGTTTCAGGCAACTGCGGCATGTGTAAAAAGAGAATTGAAAAAGCAGTAAAGATTAAAGAAGTAAAATTCGCAAAGTGGGATAAGAATTCTAAAATTCTAAAGGTTGCATATTTATCATCCGATATTACAATTGATTCGCTTCAACACAGAATTGCTGAAGCCGGTCATGATACGGAAAAATTTAAAGCTCCAAAATCTGTTTATGAAAATTTACCCGATTGCTGTTTGTACAGGGACGGCAATAACACACATTAATTTTCATAATACGAAAGGAGTTTTAAAATCATGAAATCAATAAAATTATTTTTATTCGTTTTACTTTTTGCCGGAAGTATTTTCGGTCAGGAACACATTGCCGGAATGGTTGGCGAGAAAACACCTTCGGGTAAAATTTCACCGCTGATTGGCGCGAATATTATTTGGATGGGAACAACTGTCGGAACAACTACAGATGAAAAAGGCGAGTTTCATATTCACCCGGTTAAAAGTACAAAAGCACTTATTGTTTCATATATCGGTTATATTCCCGATACACTTGAAGTCAAAAACGATGACTTTTTGGAAGTCATATTGCAAAGCGATGATTACAAACTTGGCAATGTTGAAGTTGTCGGGAATACTTCATCAACATTCAACGATTTTATGAGCGTTGAAAACAAATCTGTAATGACTCAAAAGGAATTAAAGAAAGCCGCGTGCTGCACTCTTTCCGAAAGCTTCGAAACAAATCCTTCTATCGATGTTTCATTCACCGACGCGATAACCGGAGCGCGGCAAATTGAAATGCTCGGTCTTTCAGGAATTTATACACAATCAACAATTGAAAACCTTCCCTACTTCCGGGGATTAATGTCTAACGTTGGATTGACTTACGTGCCCGGTCCGTGGGTTCAGGCAATTAATGTATCGAAAGGAATCGGTTCGGTAGCAAACGGTTTTGAATCAATCACAGGACAAATTGATGTTGACATTAAAAAACCTTTTGCGATTGACGAGAAGCCGATGTTTGTAAATTTGTACGGAGACAATGACCAACGCTTCGAAGGAAATTTTAATTACCGTTTTGAATTAAGCGAGCATCTTTCCGCAATGACGTTGCTTCATGCAAGCTCACGCCAAACTAAAATTGATATGAACAGCGATAATTTTATGGATATGCCCGCGTTCACAATTTTTAATTTGATGCAGCGCTGGCAGTATGTTTCCGATTCCGGCTGGGAAAGTCAGTTTGGTTTTCAATATGTGAACGACGATAAAAACGGCGGAACATTTCACGGGTCAAATTATAATTACAATACAAAATCCGAACAGTGGAATGTTTACGGAAAACTCGGTTATGTATTCCCAGATCAGGATGTACAATCGTTCGGTATTCAATGGTCGTTTAATAATTTTGAAAACAATTCTTTGTTCGGAGTTCGTAATTATACGGGCAATCAAAAGAATGGATATTTTAATTTTATTTACCAATCAATAATAGGTTCTCCCGTTCACAAATTTAGAACAGGCGCAAGTTTTGTATTCGATGAGTTTAATGAAACATTTTTAAAACAGAATTTTTCGCGGATTGAAAAAGTGCCCGGTGCGTTTTTCGAATACACATTCAATCCCGGCGAATCATTCTCTGCAATACTTGGTACACGCGGCGATTACCACAACGAGTACGGTTTTATGTTTACTCCGCGTTTGCATTTGCGCTATTCACCAAATACCGATTGGATTTTTCGTGCTGTAGCAGGAAGAGGTTTCAGATCTTCAAATATTTTTACTGAATATTCCTCAGTATTTGCAAGCTCAAGAAATGTTGAAGTTAATCCTCTAAATAATTTCGGATATGGATTAGCGCAGGAAAGCGCATGGAATTTCGGCGTTTCAGCAACTCATTATTTCTTGTACGACTACCGCGAAGGAACTATAACTGTTGATTTCTACAGAACGAATTTTG
>CAZRMG010000330.1:0-2083 GCA_964601095.1 uncultured Melioribacteraceae bacterium
TGACCGATATTATTAAACATTTGCATCATACGCGGCACATGATGCGTCGTTACAGCAGAAAATATGTGAAATATTTGCTTCAATAATATACTCCTAATGCCATATTAAAATATCGTCGGTAGCATTTATTACCTTCGATGTAAAATATTCTGTAAGCTTTTACTACTACAAGACCTTTTCATCATTTTAAACTTCTTAATTTATAGTGAACATTAATTGAGAACTTTAAACTTGATCATGTTTATAATTTCAATAAAGGACTCCAGTTTAGCCAAGCTACAAAGCCCCGCATACAAAACGATCCCCAGTATTATTTGCGTTGAAATTAAAATGTAATCATTAGGAAATTGGATTAACGCTACCGCAAAGGCTACTCCGCCGATTATACATGAAAAGATAAAGACAATTATTATGTCACCTAATTGTTGAAGGATTGAATAGTCGAGTAATTTGCCGACATAATAACTGTTCAGGTAATAGGCGATTAAAGAGGTACCAAACTGCCCAATGATCATTGCTGTGATACCCCACCGATAAGTAACAACAATAGCGATGACGGCAATAATTTTTTTTGCGATTTCAAGTTTTAGAAATAAATCTGAACGCCCAATTGATTTTAAAACATTAAGATTGATAACATGCAGCGGATATAGAATAAACACAAGGCAGAGAAGCTGCAAATAAGGTACACATGGCAACCATTTTTCTCCTATGAGTATTGAAACAAGCGGTCTTGCGATGACAATCAGACCGATCATGACCGGAAATGTCAATAGCGCCATCATGGAAAGAGCTTTCTTGATACCGGTTTTCAGTCGAATTTTATCATTCTGAATTGAAGAAAATACTGGAAATGTAACACGCGCAACAGCAGTTGATACATTGTTAACTGGAAGATAGGCAAACTGTTGGGCACGGCTATAAAAGCCTAAATCAGTCGGCGAAAATATCTTGCCAATAACCACCAGGTAGATATTCTGGAAAAAAGTTTCCAGCAGTCCCGAAAAGAGAAGCTTTGACCCAAAAGAAAATAATGTTTTTAAGGAACGAAAGCTGAATTCCCCGGATGGTCGCCAACGTATCAAAAACCACAGAAGACACGTCCGCGAAAAATTATAAAGCAGAGATTGAGCGACCAAGCTCCACACACCATATCCATTATATGCCATCACTATTCCAATCAAGCCGGAAAGGAACGTTGCCATCAGACTTATTTTGAGTTGATTCTTAAAATCAACTTTTTTCACCAGCAAGCTGGTCTGAATAAGCGCGAAAGAATTAATGATGAGATTGAGAGAAAGGACTCTCGTAAGCGGCACCAGTATGGGTGTGTTATAAAAATCTGCAATCCACGGAGCCCCTATACATAGAAGGCCGGCACCGATACCCCCTACAAATATATTAAAATAAAAAATAGAGTTTTCGTCAACCTGCGTCGCATCCTGCTTTTGAATAAGGGCAGATCCAAAGCCGCTGTCAATAAAGGATTGGGCAACGGCCATGAAGATCGTCAGCATTGCGATCAAGCCAAATTCGGCGGGTAGAAGCAGACGGGCCAGTATAATTGTAATAATAAACTGTATTACATTCTGGCCAATGCGTTCAAAAAAGCTCCAGAAGATTGCGGCAATAGTTTTATTTTTTAAACGTTCAAGCATCAGGCACGTGGATTGTCAGTTTGGATGATCATTTCCTGAAGAGATGTTTTATTGTTCTGAATGCGCATGTGAATTATAAACAATCTTTAATACGTGGGGCATTTTCAATTGCAACACGAATAATAGAACAAATAACAGCGATTTGTTCTGTTGTAATGGAGGCACCTGTGGGTAAAACCATAACGCGTTTTGCTATATCTTCGGTAACGGGTAATAACATCGCGGTGTGCGGAAAATATGATTTGTATGGTTCCATACGATGGCACCCAGGATAAAAGTATCTGCGCACTAAAACATTTTCCGCATGTAGAATTTTCAAAAGCTCGTCTCTGCTCAATCCCGCCTGGGATTCATCGATTTCCACAACAATATATTGATAATTATGGTAAGGAGGAATAGTATATGGCAAAAAAATATAATTGTGT
>CAZRMG010000330.1:2093-3879 GCA_964601095.1 uncultured Melioribacteraceae bacterium
ATATAAGATTTTTTTAACACCGGGGATGTTGTTCAATAAATCGCTGTAAAATTTATAGTTTCTGTAATTGCATGTAATAAATTCTTCCAGATGGTCTAAATTGGCAAGCCCCATTGCTGCAGAAGCCTCATTCATTTTGCCGTTCGTCCCTATATAAATTACGCTATCATAACCGGAAAAACCGAAATTCTTCATAAGGCGCATCTTTTGAGCCAATTCATCGTTATTCGTAACGATGGCTCCGCCTTCCAGTGTATTGAAAAATTTGGTGGCATGAAAACTGAAGACTTCCGCATCACCGAAATTGCCAATCATCCGTCCTTTGTATGAACAGCCAAACGCATGTGCAGCGTCAAACATCAGTTTTAGATTATGTTTTTGGGCAATATGCGAAAGCGCTTCAATGGCGCACGGCCTACCCCAGGTGTGCACACCCAAAATTCCGGTTGTTCGCGGGGTTATCATCTTTTCTATCATCCCGGGATCAATGCAATGAGTCGAAGGATCGATATCACAAAATACAGGCGTAATTTCCTGCCACTGCAAGCTGTGCGTTGTCGCAATAAAAGTAAACGAAGGGACAATAACTTCCCCCTTCAACCCCAATGCTCTTATGGCAATTTCCAACGCGATGGTACCATTACACATTGCAATGCAATGCTTGATACCCAGATACTCTTCAATTTTTCTTTCAAATGCCTTTACATAAGGCCCTTCATTAGAAAGCCATCGCCGATCCAACATATCATTTATCAGTTCAAGAAAATATATGCGATTACCGATATTCGGCCGACCGACATGCAGTTTATCATTGAAAGCCACATGGCCGCCTAAAACTGCAAGATCTTCAGCTATACACTTCATCACAAATACCATCCTTCCTCTCTGGTTTCGATTACCTTGCCCGGAACCCCAACCATTGTTGTATTTTCAGGAACATCATTTATTACGACACATCCCGCCCCAATGATGGACCATTTACCAATATTCTTTTTTTCAATTATATTTGCACCAGTCCCCACATAGCAACCGTCTCCGAGTAATACATGTCCTGAAAGATGAACACCCGGCGCCAGAGTAACAAAATCCTTTAACGTAGCATTATGTCCGATAGTACAATCCAGATTAATATGCACGTGATCACCAATTTGAATCTGATTCGTCAGAATACAGCCTGCTGTTATAATAGTACCGTTACCGATATTTATCCATTTGGTCATGACAGCGTCAGGATGAATAACATTGCAAAAACGACAATCCATTTTTTCAACTTTTTCAATGATACGTTTTCTATGTTGCGGAGCAGCCACGGCACAGACGACAAAAACGTCTTCTTTATGCTGCTGTAACCAACTTAAATCGCCTAATAAAGGCTTATCATTAATGATTGTTTGAGGGGTAAAGTATTCTTTTTCTACAACAAAGCCAAGCACATCATATTGTGTTTTTCTTTCATTACAGGCATCAAACACATCAAGCACTTCCCGACCAAATCCACCTGCACCGATAATTACTACTTTAATTATTTTTTCTTTTTTATTCATAGATTAATCACCTTATTGGTAAATTAAAATACGCGACTATTAAAGTAAATGCTTTTTATATGAATACGGCCATCATTTTTTTAAATAAACGGCAAAAGATCAAAGGAAGGACGGGAGGAAGGATTTCCTTCCTCCCCGAACAAGTAATTCTTGTTTTTACGGCACGATGGTCCAGGCAGGATCAGTATAAAGCACCTTGTAGCCGGACTTCGTTCCGTCTGTCTTCATGAACCAGATATTCA
>CAZRMG010000331.1:0-3859 GCA_964601095.1 uncultured Melioribacteraceae bacterium
GCGAAATTTCGTTGGACAACTGCCTCACCGCGTTTACCATAGGTTTTCTTAATGGATTTCTTGATTTCGGCAATAGCTTCATCACGGGGTAAAACACCACTGATAGCGAAGAAGCAGGTTTGCATAATGGTGTTGATGCGTGTTCCCATACCGGTTTTTTCGGCAACTTCGTGGGCATTAATGACATAAAATTTTAATTTTTTCTTGATGATTTGTTTTTGAACTTCCACTGGAATATTTTCCCAGACCTCATATTGATTAAATGAGGAGTTCAACAAGAACACGGCACCTTCTTCGGCATATTTAAGCATGTCGATTTTTTCCAGGAAATTGAATTGGTGGCAAGCCACAAAGTTAGCTTCATCAGTTCCAATCAGATAAGGTGCCCGCATTTCACCGGGTCCAAAGCGTAAATGAGAAATAGTGATTGATCCTGATTTTTTGGAGTCGTAAACAAAGTATCCTTGAGCACCATTATCAGTTTCTTCGCCGATGATTTTGATCGAGTTTTTGTTTGCGCCAACAGTTCCATCTGCGCCTAATCCGTAGAATAAGCAGCGAACAACAGAATCAGCTTCAATTACAAAAGATTCATCAACATCTAAACTAGTGTTTGTAACGTCGTCAATAATTCCAACAGTGAAATGATTTTTCGGTTCGTCTTTTTTCAAATTGTCGAAAACTGCCTTAACCATTGCCGGTGTAAATTCTTTTGAAGATAATCCGTAACGTCCGCCAACCATCTTCGGCATTTTTGCAAACGGTGGATTATTGGAACTCATTTCTTCTGCGATTGCAGAGACAACATCAAGATATAAAGGTTCGCCTAAAGCGCCGGGTTCTTTTGTTCTATCAAGAATAGCAATTTTTTCTACAGTTTTTGGCAATGCTGCTAATAAATGTTTTACGGAGAATGGTCTGTACAATCTAACTTTAATCAAACCGATTTTTTCTTCGTTCTTTTCTGATAAATATTCAACAGTTTCTTCAGCAGCTTCTGCGCCGGAGCCCATCATAATAATTACACGTTTTGCATCAGGTGCACCGTAGTAATCAAATAATTTGTATTTGCGGCCTGTAATTTTCGCAAATTCATCCATTGCATTCTGAACTATTTCCGGGCATGCATCATAAAATTTATTTACTGTTTCTCTACCTTGGAAAAACACATCGGGGTTTTGAGCCGTACCGCGAATGAAAGGACGATCCGGACTCATAGCTCTCTGCTTAAATTCTTTAACTTTTGTATCGTCGATCATCGCGCGGATATCTTCATCATTCAATTGTTCAATCTTCACTACTTCGTGTGAAGTTCTAAAACCGTCAAAGAAATGAACAAAAGGAATTCTTGATTCAAGTGTAGCTTTATGTGCAATCAATGCAGTGTCCATTGCTTCTTGAACTGAGTTCGAACAAATCATACCAAAACCTGTCTGACGTGTAGCCATAACATCCGAGTGATCGCCGAAAATTGAAAGAGCTTGAGCAGCTATAGAACGCGCAGTAACATGGAAAACTGCGGGAGTTAATTCGCCTGCAATTTTATACATGTTTGGAATCATTAAAAACAAACCTTGCGAAGCGGTAAATGTTGTTGTTAATGCGCCAGCCTGTAAAGAACCGTGAACAGCTCCGGCAGCGCCGCCTTCACTTTGCATTTCCTGAACGTTGGGAACTGTTCCCCAAATATTTTTTACATTAACAGCCGACCATGCATCGGAAAATTCACCCATCGGTGAAGAAGGAGTGATCGGGTAGATGGCAATAACCTCGCTCACTCGATACGCCACATGAGCAGCGGCTTCGTTGCCGTCAATTGTGATTTTACGTCTTTCCATTTAATCCTCGTATTTATATGAAAATAATATTATTCGTTGCTTAAACAACTTCACCGTTGCAATAATCTTGCCATCTAATTAGAGGCAATTGTCTTTTTTTACCTTCTAAAAATACGAGTTTTTGGACGAATTATTAAATTTCTTAAAATTATTTTTGATTGAATTTTCTGTGACGTCTTATTTATAAGAATGGCTTTTATTATTTGGGATTTCTTGATTTCTTTTCAGATATGACTATCGCATATAAAAATATTATGTCAAAGTTCGAAAATTACCTGATCTCAAATTCATCATTAAAAAGTCTTTGGAAAACTATTTTGAAGGGTTATTTGCACTAAGAAGTACTTCATCTAAATTAATCTTTTCATTAGTCTCGTTGTGTGTTAAAAAGGATTCTTTCATTCTATCAATGTAAAGTATGCCGTCAAGATGATCAATTTCATGTTGAATACAGCGCGCCATATTACCGCTACGCTCAATAATACTTTCATTTCCATTTCTGTCTTGAAATTTAACTTTTACAAACTCTGCGCGAGGTACGAGACCAGTATAACCCGGAAATGATAAACAACCCTCGCTTTTAATAATTTCTCCGCTTGATTCGATTATTTCAGGATTTATCATTTCAAAATATTCGCCTTCATAATCTATTACTGTTATGCGTTTTAGAATATTAACTTGTGTAGCCGCAAGCGCCGCCCCGTCTTCCCTATTATCAAGAGTATGAGCTATTGAATCAATTACAGAATGAAGTTTTTTATGAAACACTGTCACACGTTTTGCTTTTTGTCTCAATACCGGGTTGCCGAATAAAATTATTTTTAATTGTTTAATTGCCATGAGAAATGAACATATTTTTTGAAGAAGATTTTCTTAATGTTATTGTTTTTGATTTACAATTAATCCAGGAAAAATATTTTTTAGCGATTCCAAAATCTTTTCGCGTAGAAGCGGTTTTGATACGAAGTCTGTAAATCCGGCTGCTTTAAAATTATCTTTAGCTCCCGGCTGTACATATGCAGTTGATGCAATAATAGGTATTTCTTTATAACCGGGCATCTTTTGAATAATTCTTAAACAATCAAGACCGTTGTATTCTCCCTGTAAATTCATATCCATAATAATAAAATCAAAACGTTTTGTTTTTAGTAAAGGCAAAGCAGTCTCAAAACTCGGTGCAAATTCCATACTCTTCAAATCCTTCATTTGTGTTTTAAATAGAATTTGCGAGTCCACTTGGTCTTCGAGATACAAACAATTCATCTGTGAAAGATCATATTCTTTTGCATACTTTGCAGCGGGTATAACTGTTGTTGTGTCAGGAACAATCTGTTGTGGTTTTATCGTGATTGGTTTAACCTCTTGAAGCGGTTTGCGCTCTTCAACTTTCATTTTATCTTTATCGGCAATAACAAATTTATTTGGAATAATAAATGCAAACTCAACCGGCTTGTTTTCTTTTTTAATAATCTCCTTTTGTACAGAAAGTAATTCAATTAACCTGTTGGCCAAACGTATCGAAAATCTTGAAAACCCGTAATTTCTTCTTCCGATTGTTTCTTCATCGGAGAAGACATCATGATAACCTTTTAAAAGGTACTGGGTTATTTCATTTTTATTATCCTTTATTGCAACTGCAAAATTATTTTCATCAAATGAATACGCCGACAAATAAATCGAATTCTCCTTTGTCATTTGGATTGAGAACTT
This sequence comes from uncultured Melioribacteraceae bacterium, assembly GCA_964601095.1. Classification (GTDB taxonomy): domain Bacteria; phylum Bacteroidota; class Ignavibacteria; order Ignavibacteriales; family Melioribacteraceae; genus JAEWUC01. Next base: position 3,549 of record CAZRMG010000331.1, read on the forward strand.
TATAAATAAACTCAATAATGATAACAATTTTTGTTTATCGCTTTCGATAATCAACGATGAAGATATTTTACCATAATTAAGCTCAACCTTATTCGACTCGGCTGTTTTCTTCGTATTTTCTTTCAACTCTTCAAGAACATCGACGAACCTGATTTCCTCCGGTTTGAAGCTGACAACTTTTTCATTCAAAGTAGAATACTCAACAGCATTATCCATAATCTGCAAAAGAAGTTTTTGATTTTCTTTGATTATATCTATTGCTTCTTTTTGTTCCGGGTTAGGTTCACCCAAACTTTCACCGAGTTCCTGGG
>CAZRMG010000332.1:0-3859 GCA_964601095.1 uncultured Melioribacteraceae bacterium
ATAATTTTTGATAGCCCTTAACTTGTTCAAGCGGAGCAAATGGATGAAGCTCGGCAAATTCAGGCCAAGTTATTCCAAACATTTCCGTAGCCGCGTTCAATTTCATTGTGCATGAGCCGAGAGAAATCATAGATGTTGTTAATGATAAATCTTTCCTCTCCAATGATTTTATATATCTCATCATTTCGGTTTCAGAATGATATGTGTTGAAAACCGGGTGTGTCATAAAAGTTGATGTGCGTTTTAGGTTCTCGTGTAGAATATTTTTAGGAGAGATTTCTAAGTCGTTATCTTTAAATAATTTACCCAAAGCAGTTGCGCAGATTTTGAGAATCTGCGCTACATCATCAATCGTGTTTATTTCGGAAAGTGAAATACCTATCGCCGGATCATCGAAATACCTGAAGTTAATTTTATTTTCAAGCGCAACTTTACGGATTTTTTCTCGTTCGTCATTACTATTCAATTTAATTTTCAATGTATCGAAAAAGTTTTTATTCTCTTGCTCCAATCCTAATTGCTTTAAACCTTCATTCAAAACATTTGTAAGTCTGTGTATTCTATTAGCAATTGCCTCTATACCTTTTGGACCATGATAGACTGCATACATTGCAGACATGATAGCCAACAAAACTTGAGCAGTGCAAATATTACTTGTTGCGTGTTCGCGTTTAATATGCTGTTCTCGTGTTTGTAGTGCCATGCGAAGTGCTCTTTTCCCGTTAGCATCAATCGATACACCGATTATTCTCCCGGGCATTTGTCGTTTATATTCTTCTTTAGTAGCAAAGAATGCAGCGTGCGGACCGCCGTAACCCATTGGTACACCGAATCTTTGTGAACAACCCACAACCACATCGGCGCCGAATTCACCCGGAGGAGTTAATATTGCCAAACTCAATAAATCAGCAGCAACAACTTTTGTAATTCCCAAAGCATCAGCTTGTTTAAAGAAATTTGTATAATCGTAAACTTCACCATTTGAAGATGGATATTGAACAAGCAACCCGTAAATATCATCTGTTAGTTTAATTTTTTTATGATCACCGATTAATAGTTTTATACCCAAAGGTTCACTTCGTGTTTTCAAAACATCTATTGTTTGGGGAAAAATATCTTCATCAATAAAAAACACATTAGCATTTTTCTTGTTTGATTTTCTTGCAGAAAAAAGCATTATCATTGCTTCGGCAGCGGCTGTTGCTTCATCAAGCAAAGAAGCATTTGCAACAGGCATTCCGGTTAAATCAATTATCATCGTTTGAAAATTCAACAGCGCTTCCAAACGACCCTGAGATATTTCAGCTTGATATGGAGTGTATTGAGTGTACCACCCGGGATTTTCCAAAATATTTCTACGAATTACCCCAGGTGTAATTGTCGGATAATATCCCATTCCTATATATGATTTATATATTTGATTTTCGGAAGCAATTTCTTTTAGATGATTAAGCAATTCATATTCCGAAAACGCAGGTGATAGGTTGATTCTCTCTTTTAATCTTATTGATGAAGGAATTGTTTTATCGATTAATTCTTCAATTGAATTAACGCCGATAACATTCAACATTTTTTCTACTTCTTCTCTGCCGGGACCTACATGCCGGTCAACAAATTTGTCGAAGAACCCGAACTGTTCCATAAAATTTTTCTCTTAAATAAATTAATTAATAGAGTTTTTTAACGATGTAAATATATGGAAAGTCCGTAAATCGGAAGCGTAATTTTAGATTATTTTTTTTGGAATAAAGTATTTATGAGTCTGATTCTAGAATTAAAATATTCTACCATCATCACTCTACACTCTAAACTGTATCATTCTTCTTTTAGAAATTCGAGAGCTTTTTGAGAAGCGTTTTGTTCGGCAGTTTTCTTGCTTTTTCCTTTGCCTGTACTTAAGTATTTATCGCCTATATAAACATCAATAGTAAACTCTTTTTTATGATCGGGTCCTTCAACATTTTTTAGGTAATATTTTGGACTATCAAATTTATGAGCATGGGCAAATTCAAGAAGTTGACCTTTGTAATTTGTATCAATTAAAAACTTTTCGCCGTCTTCGTAAGGTTCGATTATCCACTTGCAAACAAATTTGTCGGCATGTTCCAAACCTTTATCTAAAAATATGGCACCAATAACGGCTTCGAGCGCATCGGAAAGAATTGTATGTAAACCGTCTTCAGAATCACGAAGGTATTTATGATTGTAAAGTAGAAATTTTTCGAGATTTAATTCTTCCGCAGCTTTAGCAAGTCGGTATCTATTTACAAGGGCCGCACGAGCTTTTGTTAAAAATCCTTCGCCTTCATCTTCATAATTTTCAAAAAGATATAAACCAACGATCATGTTTAAAACAGAATCGCCGAGGAACTCAAGACGTTCATTTGATTTTTTTAATTCGGGGTATAATTCAAGATATGATCTATGCGTTAACGCTTTAATATAAAAATGCTCGTTATGAATTTGAAAGCCAATACGTTCTTCGAGCGTTTTAATGTTTTGGGAAATTAAACCTTGTAATTCTTCGTTGGATAACTTCCGCCTTTGAAAGAGCCAACTAAAAAATTTCTTGAACAAGATTTAACTCGAAAATTTCTTAAATAATAAAGTAGCGTTATGCCCGCCGAAACCAAATGTGTTGCTAAGAGCATAATTAATTTCTTTTTCAACAGGAACTTTAGGCGTATAATTTAAATCGCATTCAGGACTGGGTTCATCAAGATTAATTGTCGGCGGTATTATACTATTTTTAATAGCAAGTACAGACGCTATCGATTCCACAGCACCTGCCGCTCCAAGCAAATGGCCAGTCATAGATTTTGTAGAACTTACTGCTAATTTATACGCATGTTCGCCAAAGACTGTTTTAATTGCTTGTGTTTCGTTTTTGTCATTTAATTCCGTAGATGTTCCGTGTGCATTAATATAATCGACATCTGAAGGTTGAATTCCGGCATCGCGCAAAGCTTCTCTCATCGAACGCACGGCACCGTCTCCGCCGGGTGCAGGTGCTGTAATATGATATGCATCGGCTGTTAAGCCAACTCCAATAATTTCTGCATAGATGTTTGCACCTCGATCTAAGGCGTGTTCAAGTTCTTCTAAAATTATTACTCCGCCGCCTTCACCCATAACAAAACCGTTGCGGTCTTTGTCGAAAGGTCTCGAAGCTTCAAGGTAGCGATCGTTCCATGCAGAGATGGCACGTGCAGAATTAAAACCGCCGATTGCCATTTTAGTGATAGGAGCTTCAGAACCGCCGGTTACAATTAGATTGGCCGAGCCGCGTTGAATCAAAATAAATGCATCGGCAATTGCATGAGAAGATGTGGCACATGCAGATACCGTCGCATAATTTGGTCCCTTCAATCCGTACTTTATAGAAATTTGTCCGGCGGCAATATCCGGAATCATCATTGGCACAAAGAAAGGACTTATTCTTTTTGCGCCGCCTTCCATAAAAGCAGTATGTTGATCTTCGAAAGTACCGATGCCGCCGATTCCGCTTCCGAAAACAACGCCCGCCATTTCAAGATTAATTTTGGATAAATCAATTTTAGAATCTTCAATTGCCATTGTAGCGGCTGCAAGAGCAAAATGAGTATAAGGATCCATTCTCTTAACTTCTTTTTTATCGATATAGGTTTGAGGATCAAAATTTTTCAATTCGCAAGCAAATTTAGTTGTAAAGGTAGAGGCATCAAACTTTGTAATAAGATTTGCGCCGCTTTTTCCTTCCATCATTGCCTGCCAAAATTCTTGAGTGTTGTTTCCGATTGGTGTTACTGCGCCAATTCCTGTTATTACAACTCTCCTTTTACCCATTATTTACCCCATAAAAGATTTTTAAATTAAAAGA
>CAZRMG010000333.1:0-1795 GCA_964601095.1 uncultured Melioribacteraceae bacterium
TAAAGCAATAAAAACCAACGCAATACCGATAATGACAAATGTATTTTGAAGAAGCGCACCGAATACGGCGCCGCTTAATGCGGTAATAACACCGATTACAGAATACGTTAAAGCCATACCGAGAACGTATAGAATTCCGAGTAAAAACAAACGGCTTGTTTTTCCCTCAGCTTGTCCGCCGAAATATCCGATTGTAATCGGGATTAAAGGATAAACACAAGGTGTAAGATTTAATGCGAGTCCGCCGAGAAAAATTATAAGCAGACTTAAAATAATCCCGCTCGATTCAAGTGTTGACGCAAGAGAACTTTCTTCGTTCTCAATGGTTGACTTTGTTGACGAAAGATCGAGTTTGTTGAAGATTTCTTCATTCAGATTATTTGCAGGAGTGTTTATATCTACAACAGAAACAATTAAAGTATCAGTTACGCTCGCAGGCGGCATGCACGATTGATCGTTACAAGCTTGATATTTAAATTGAATCGGAATTTTGTATTCTCCGAGCGGCAATTCTTTATCAATATTGATTAATAAACCAATTAAAATATTCCCTTCAAATACAGAAACAGGTTTATCCGAAAAACCGAGTTCAATATTTTTTGCTTCAGGAAAAACAATCTTTGCAGCCGGGAATTTTTCATTCAACAAAATTAAAGCTGAAGGAATTAAAAAGACTTCGTTTGGCTTATTCGAATTTATATGCCACGAATTTTCAATCTCTGCTTCAACGGCAATTTTTAATAATGTACCTTGCTGAACTTTATCTTGTCCTGCAATTAATCTTATTTTAACTAAATCTTCTTTAAAACCAAACTGAGCAAATGTATTTTGTACAATAAATAAAAGCACAATAAAAAAGAGTTTTATATAATTCATTTATTCCTCTGTTTCTTTAAAAAATTTTTATTGAATAGCGATTGCTTTATATCAAGCCAATATCACATTGAAATTCTGCATTCATCATTCTGCACTCTATACTCTTCATTCATCGTTCTTCACTCACTTTCTCCAACCTTGTACAACGGGGTAACGTCTTCCATAACCGAAAGCTTTTGTCGAAATTCTTAAAACAGGTGCCGACTGTCTCCTTTTAAATTCACTCATATCAACCATTCTTAAAACACGTTTTACTGTTTCGGGTTCCTTAATCTCTTCGATAATCTCGTTCAATTCTTTTTGCTCTTCGAGATACATTTTTAGAATTCTGTCGAGCAGATCATACGGCGGTAAAGAATCTTGGTCTTTTTGGTCCGGTCTTAATTCCGCCGAAGGTGCTTTCTCAATTATTTCATTCGGAATTATTTCTTCATATCTATTAATGTATTTTGAGATTTCATAAACTTGTGTTTTATAAACATCACCGATAACCGCAATGGCCCCGCACATATCTCCGTAAAGCGTAGCGTAACCCGTAGCCATTTCAGATTTATTACCTGTTGTGCATAATAGATATCCGTGTTTGTTGGATAAAGCCATTAAGTACAAACCGCGCACGCGTGACTGCAAATTTTCTTCAGTTAAATCTTCACCCTTACCGTTAAATTCTTTCGAAAGCATTTCCAATGCTTTATCCACAACAGGCTGGATTGAAATATTACCGGATGAGATGCCGAGATTTGAAATAAGTTTCTCGGAATCTTTAACGCTTCCCTCGCTGGAATACTTTGAAGGCATCATTACAACATGAACATTTTCTTTCCCGAAAGCGCGAACAGCAATGTAAGCAACAAGTGCGGAATCAATTCCGCCGCTCAAACCTATTAATGCTTTTTTAAACCCGGTTTTATTTGCATAA
>CAZRMG010000333.1:1805-3851 GCA_964601095.1 uncultured Melioribacteraceae bacterium
GGGCATTTAATGATTCTTCGCCAAATTCTCCTTCAATATTTGTGACAATATCATAATCTTTTTTTGTATCGAAAATAAAATAGTCTTCTTCGAATGTTTTACCGAGCATACATAAATCACCTTTATTATTAAAGCACATGCTTCCGCCGTCGAAAATCAATTCTGTTTGAGCGCCAACAAAACATGCATAAACAAGCGGCAGTTGTTCATCCTTAGTCAACTTTGAAAGCATTTCATATCTTTGAACTCTTTTGCCGAAAGCGTACGGACTTGCGGAAATATTTATTAACACTTCTGCATTTTTCTTTATTAATTCTTTTACTGGATCTTTTGGATAACGGCGATGCTTCCAATAATCTGAGTCGTTCCAAATATCTTCGCAAATTGAAATACCGAGTTTTTCACCTTTAAATTCATGAACAAAATTATATTTTGAAGATTCGAAATATCTTACTTCATCAAACACATCATAATTTGGTATAAGAGTTTTATGTTGCGTGAATTGAATCTTCCCGTCGTAGCACAAGACAGCTGAATTATAAACTCCTGTTCCAACATTATCTTCATAATCTTCTGTGATTGTTCCAAACAAAAGTCCAACGTTATTCGTTTGAGCTGCAATTTCTTTTGTAGCACTGATTACGGCTTCGCGAAATTCCCTTTTCTCTACGAGGTCAAGCGGCGGATAACCGCATAAAAAAAGTTCGGGGAAAACGACAATGTCGGCTTTATCTTCAACAGCTTTTTTATAACCGGTAAGTATTTTAGTACCGTTACCTTTAATATCACCTATTATAGAGTTTGATTGACAGACAGCAATTTTCATAGAATTTTCTCTTTATTTCTCGTTGAAAATTAGCTAAGTAATAGTGCGAATTCAAATTAAAATATTTTTGCCTGAACAGAATAAAACGTCAAACCTTTTGAAACATCTATCGTCTTAAGTAGTGGAAACCAAATTTCGGAGGATGCGATGGAAAAGAAATTATATCGTTCAAGAAGAGCAAGGGTGTTTGGCGGTGTAGCCGGAGGATTAGGTGCATATTTTGGATTAGACCCAATCCTTGTACGCGTGATATTTGTGATAGTTACTTTAATGCACGGATTGGGATTACTCGCTTACATAATTCTGTGGATTGTAATTCCCGAAGAACCTTTTGAGGTTGCTTATCCATTTAATAACGAAACATCGCCTGGAAGTGAAGGAAAAATCAATGTTGACAACGGCTTCGCAGCAGTAGAAACAAAACGAAGCAGCGGTAGTATTGTTGTCGGCGTTATATTAATTTGTATTGGTTTAATATTTTTTGCGGATAGAATTATTCCAAGTTTTTGCTTTGCAGATTTTTTCCCGTTAATAATTATTGCAATCGGCGGGTTCTTAGTTTGGAATTCACTTAAAAACAGAGGCGTAAAATGAAAAGCGGACAATTGTTTTGGGGCTTCTTATTATTGTGCATCGGCGCACTTTTCTTAGCGGTTCGTTACGATTTTATTGTAAGTGATTTTGGTTTTGTTTGGGATGTTTGGCCGTTGATATTTATTCTTTGGGGCGCGATGGTAATTTTCAAACATGAGATTATTAGACCAATATTAAGCGCAATATTCGGAATCTTTCTCGGCGTTTTAATTTTCGGCATACTTCATAATATTTTTTCCGGAACAGAATGGACACCCGATGAATTTGAATCCAGCCATGAAGTGTATAACCAAGATTTTAATCCCGAAGTAAAATACGCCGATTTTGAATTTAGTTCCGGCGCCGGCATTTTTGTTATTAAAGATAAAACAGATCAACTAATTGAAGGCGAAAGCTACGGCAACTTGGCTGATTATGATTTTACGGCAGACCAGACCGACAGCATGGCGTTCATCAATCTTAATTTCGAAGATAAACATGTAAGTTTTTTCCATGGGAAAGTTCGCAACAAAGTTGAAGTGATGTTAAATGAAAATCCTATTTGGGATTTTGATTTTAACTTCGGAGCGGCAAAGGCAAAATTCGATTTATCGCATTTGAAAGTTAGAGATATTCAATTAAATACC
>CAZRMG010000334.1:0-3227 GCA_964601095.1 uncultured Melioribacteraceae bacterium
ATAAAGCACCCATTGGGAAACCGCCAGCTATTGATTTTGCAACTGTCATCATATCTGCTTCAATACCAAAGTGCTCACTTGCAAACATCTTTCCTGTTCTGCAAAAACCCGTTTGAATTTCATCGATAATTAATAATACATTTTTCTCGGTACAGAGTTGTCTTACTTTTTGGAAATATTCTTTCTGACCGACATTAATACCGCCTTCACCCTGCACTAATTCCAAAATTATCGCGGCTGTATTATCATCTACTTCCGCAGCAAGTTTTTCAAAATTATTGTAAGGTACAAAGGTAAAACCGGGAACGAGCGGTTCAAATATTTCACGATATTCTTTTTTATAAGTTGCACTTAAAGCGCCGTAAGTTCTTCCGTGAAAACCTTTCATTGCTGAAACAAATTTTGTCTTCTTTGTAACAGCCCGAGCAAACTTAATAGCAGCTTCCATTGCTTCGGCACCGGAGTTTGTAAGAAATGCTTTCTTTAAATTTTTAGGAGTAACGCTGAAAAGTTTTTCTAGGAAAAGAGCTTTTGTATCATTGTAAAAAGTATTTGCACATGTTATTAATGTTGCGGCTTGCTTTGAAATTGCTTCAGCAACTTTTTCGTTTGAATGCCCAATATTTGCAACACTAATACCGGCAGCCATGTCGATATACTCATTACCTTTATCGTCCCAAAGGCGTGCGCCTTTTCCTTTAACAAGAACTACGTCGCGCATTGGGTAAACATCTAATTCATATTGCTGAATAAGCTCTTTGTAATCTTTCATTTTATTCTCCGTCGCTATGATATTGTTGTTCCTTTTCCGTTTAATGCATCAAGAATAGGGTGTTCTGTTCTTCCGTCGGAAATAATTACTGTCGTTCCGCTTGATGATTCTTCGCCGAATAATTTACGTATTGCTAAAATTTTTCTTTTCATTCTTCCTTCAACTTTTTGTTCCATTGCTTCGAGTTCCGCTACCGACATTTTTGACACTAAGGAAGACGGATCATTTTTATCCAACAAAAATCCCGGAGCTTCTATCAAAGAAATAACTTTATCCGCTTTCATCTCTGTTTGAAGCAGTGCAACGATATCATCATTCTCTGAATTTATGGCGAAATTATTCTCGTCAATCAACGGAACACTTAAAACCGGTGTGTACCCATTTTCCAAAAGCAAATCCAAAAGTTGTTTATTAATCGCTTTCGGTTTGCCTGAGAAATCACGAAGCAATAAAGTTTTGCCGTTCTCGCGAACTTTTATACCCGTATTACGTTTTCCCTGCAATACTTTACCGTCTAAACCTGAAAGCCCGACAGCGTTAATTCCCTTTTGCTGGCACATTTCAACAATTCGTTTATTCTTCAAACCTGCATAAGCCATCATTGCTAAATCAATTGTGTTTTCATCGCTGAAAACGGAGTCGTAACCTGAAAGTGAAGTTACAATTCTTTTTTCGATGTTTAATTTTTTAGCAAGTTCGTCGCGCAGTGAATTAGCACCATGAACAATAATGAATTTATCATCGAGTGTTGCGAGATCGGAAATAATGGTTTTAAGATTTAATTCCTTTCCGCCGCCAATTTTTATTAAAAGCATTTGTACTCCGTTAAAGAATTATTTGGTATCGGCTGCCATCCTTCTTCACCAATAAATGGATCTGAACAAACAATTATTGTATCATTTGTTGATTTCGAATACATTGTAAAATATTCATCATCTTCATTAAATTGCGAATAGACATACGAAGCATTTTTGTCCGATAGAATAATATTCATCGCTCGAACATAAGATGATTTTTTTGTAATGATTTCCTTTCCTTTACAAAGTGCATCTTTTAAATCTCCTTTATCGAACCGTTTTATATAATTAAATATTTTCTCCGCTCCTATTCGTCCTTCTTCTTTTATCTTAACACCTCTCAATTCACCGTTAAAAATAAAAATATATTTATCATCGTAAAACGGCATGTTGTTTTCAACAACTATTCCTTCATCTTTAAATGCGCTGCGGGCATGAACAATTAATCTTTTTGTACTGCCAAAACTTGAGAATTCATTTTCCCAAATCGGTTTTACATTTTTATAATATTTCCAAGTATTATTCATTAAATAAGCACATCCCCAGCCATGACCTTGGTATTCCTTGCTTTTCTGAGATACATCCGCAAATCTTTCAAGATATTCGGAAATACTAAACTCGTTTTTTGAATTAACGTAAAGTAATCTGCACATATTTTATATTTACTCTTATTCTTGCACTTGCTCTTAATTCCGGATTTCATAAGATTAAGAATAAGAGCATGATTACGATTAATTAGATCGGATGGAGACCCGGGAACTCTAGTCCCGTTCTTTCATCAAATCCGTACATTATATTAAATGCCTGCAGAGCTTGACCGGCAGCTCCTTTCATTAAATTATCAATTGCACTAACAACGACTAATCTATTTGAGAATTCATCTTTCTTAAAACCAACATCGCAGTAATTAGTGCCGCTTAACAATTTCGGCTCGGGGTAACGGTAAATTCCATCGCTCTCTTTTACGATTCTAATAAACGGCTCATTAGCATATGCCTCGCGGTAAAATTTCCAAATATCTTTTTCCTGCAAATTTTCTTTTAGGAAAACATGACATGTAGCGAGTAATCCGCGCACCATATCAATTGCCGTAGCCGAAAAGTGAACTTGTATTTTTCTCCCGAAAGAAAGCTCTTGTAAAATTTCTGCAGTATGCCTGTGCTGAGTCGGCATGTATGAACGTACTACTCCACTTCTTTCGGGATGATGCGACCCTTCGTTAACTTTATTCCCGCCTTCGCTGGAACCGGCTTTAACTTCAATGACAGTTCTATCTTCTTCAACCAAACCGTTTTTGTAAAGCGGGTATAAACCAAGAATACTCGCTGTTGCGTTGCATCCCGCGCTTGAAATGTAATTTGCTTTTTTCATCTCTTCACGGTGAAGTTCGGGAATACCATAAACAAATTCATTCAACAAATCCGGGCGTGCATGTTTGTGACCGTACCATTTTTCATATTCGGCAATATCTTTCAAACGGAAATCTGCACTTAAATCAATAATCTTAGGTGCAAGTTTTTTAAAATCTTCAATTTTATTTTGAGAACTGTTATGCGGCAAACACAAGAATAATAAATCACATTCAACCAATTCATTTATCGAAACAAATTTTAGAGTAGTTGATTTTCTTAAGTTCGGATGAATTTTATGCACAAACT
>CAZRMG010000334.1:3237-3842 GCA_964601095.1 uncultured Melioribacteraceae bacterium
ACCCGTATAGCTTTCCGAAGTTACTTGGTTAACTTCAACATTCGGATGAAACAAGAGCAATCGTAATAATTCGCCGCCCGTGTAGCCGGAAGCGCCGACAATCGAAACTTTTACTTTGTTCATTTTCTTCCCTCTGCAACTTGCAAAATATACTCAACCATTTTTTGAGGAATGTTTACACCTGTAGTTGCGATGCTGTTTTTATATTCCATTGTATAGTTCACTTCGTTAACCATAAGACCTTGTGTGGTTTCAAAAACATCTATTGCAACAATTCCACCGCCGACTGCCTTTGCGGCATTGACGGATATTTCGCTCAACTCATCGGTAACAACGCAATTTGTAGCTTGCCCACCGCGTGCAGTGTTTGTAATCCAGTGAGGAGAAGTTCTATAAATTGCGGCTATACATTTATCCCCAACAACAAAACTTCTAATATCTCTACCGCTCTTCTCAACATATTTTTGAATATAGAAAATTGAATGATGATAAGAACCGAGAACGGTTTTGTGTTCGAGAATTGCTTCGGCTGCATCGCGGTCGTTTATTTTGGAAAGTAATCTTCCCCATGAACCGACTGCAGGTTTTAATACAACCGGGTAGCC
>CAZRMG010000335.1:0-1506 GCA_964601095.1 uncultured Melioribacteraceae bacterium
CTCCGAGCCGGCTGTGTTAAATATTTTGATATAGAACCGTTCTTTCTTAAACCCGGAGTAAAAACCGGTTTGAAAATTAAATACCGCAATCCGCTCGAAGTCGGAACGGATAGAATTGCAAACGCTGTTGCAGCTACAAGTATGTACCCGAATAAAAATATCATCGTTGTGGATTTTGGAACGGCGACAACTTTTTGTGTGATCAATAAACAAAAAGAATATTTGGGCGGAATAATAATTCCCGGTATTAGAATTTCGATGGAAGCGCTGGAAAGTAAAACCGCGCAATTGCCCATTGTAGAAATTAAAGAAGTTGATGAAGTTGTCGGACGTTCGACAGTTGAAAGCATCCAATCCGGTTTGTACTTCGGACAAATTGGAATGGTGAAAGAACTAATAACAAGAATTAGAAAAGAAGCTTTTAGAGACGAGGAACCCGTAGTAATCGCAACCGGGGGATTTTCCCGCTTATTCGAAAACTCTCACTTGTTCAATTTAATAGTTCCTACACTTGTTCTAAAAGGTCTGCAAATAGTTTATTCAATGAACATGAATGTTGAGGAAAAATAATGCAACGTACAATGTTGAAATCAAAAATACACCGCGCAACAGTTACAGGTGCCGATATGAATTATGAAGGATCAATCGCAATCGATAAAAAATTAATTGAAGCCGCCAACCTTTTGGAATTTGAACGCGTTGATATTTACAACATAAATAACGGCCAAAGATTTTCTACTTATGTTATTTTAGGCGGCAAAGGCGAGATAAGTCTGAACGGCGCCGCGGCAAGATTGGTACAGCCGGGTGATTTGGTAATTATTGCAAGTTATGCCGAATATGAAGAAAACGAACTGAAAACTCACAATCCAAAAATTGTTTTTGTGGATGAAAGAAATAGAATTTCATCAAAACAGTAAAATTGTACAAAATTCAATGTTTTTAGAGAATAATTAAGAAAGACATCTTAAAAATTCAAAAAATGTCATTTCGAAGGAGCTCCTGTTTCGAATCGTCAAGCGACTGAGAAATCTTTTGAAAATCAAAGATTTCTCCCTATGGTCGAAATGACAAACAATATTTTTCAGAGGTTTAAAAGAAATAAAAATTTGCAGCCCCGCCTTTTATTTGATATTTTTGCAAGCCAATGTCGAAGAATATAATAATAGCAATAGACGGCCCTGCCGGATCCGGTAAATCCACTGCTGCAAAAAATCTTGCAAAAAAACTTGGATTTATATATTTAGATACGGGTGCCATGTACCGTGCAATTACTTTTTGCGCGCTTCGTAAAAATATTGTTGACGATGTTCCTGCTGTTATTGAAATGACAAAAAATCTTTCGCTAAGATTAAAATATGAAGACGGCGTTAATAGGGTTTTTGTGAATGATGAGGAAGTAACGGATAAAATCAGGACTCCGGAAGTTAATTCGAAAGTCAGCGAGATAAGCGTTATTCCCGAAGTTCGTACCGAGATGGTGAAGATTCAGAAAAGTATAGGCGA
>CAZRMG010000335.1:1606-3839 GCA_964601095.1 uncultured Melioribacteraceae bacterium
TTTGAAATGCCGTATAAAATAACAAATGTAAAACTAAACATGTTTGCTGCATCGTATTTTCTAAACGGCGGAAAAACGAAAGCAGAAAATCTTAGCAGGAGGACAAATGTCCGAGCAAGTAAAAGAGACGAAGAAAAAAGCTCCCGATCGCGTTAAGTTCATCAATGAAGACGAATACTCACAAGAAGAACTTCAAGAATTATCCAAGTTGTACTCAGAATCATTTCGCGATATTAAAGAAGGCGAAATTCTTCTCGGTACTATCGTTGGCATCAGCAGCGATAACGTAGTTGTGGATGTCGGATTCAAATCAGACGGCACAATTTCTAAAAACGAATTCAATGCAACCGAAGAAATTAAAGTCGGTACAAAGATCGATGTTGTTATCGAAAGTGTTGAAGATGAAGAAGGCAATCTTGTACTCAGCAAAAAACGCGCAGACTTCCTTAAAGTTTGGGCGAGAGTTATGGACGCATTCGAAAACGAAAAAATCATCAGCGGAAAAATTCTTAAAAGAATTAAAGGCGGAATGGTTGTCGATCTTATCGGCATCGAAGCATTTTTACCCGGTTCGCAAATTGATATCCGCCCCGTTCGCGATTTTGATGCGTTCGTCGGTCAAACAATGGATTTCAAAATTGTTAAAGTTAATATTCCTACAGAAAATGTTGTTGTATCTCATAAAGTACTTATCGAAGAAACAATTTCCGATCAACGCAAAGAAATTCTTGAGAAACTCGAGAAAGGTCAAATCCTCGAAGGTATCGTTAAAGCGATTACAGACTTCGGCGTATTTATAGATCTCGGCGGTGTTGACGGTTTGGTTCATATTACGGATTTAAGCTGGGGAAGAATTAATCACCCGAGCGAAGTTGTTAAACTTGACGAAAAAATTAAAGTTGTTGTTACCGATTTTGATAAAGAGAAGAAGAGAATTTCTCTCAGCTTGAAACAATTATTGCCGCATCCGTGGGGCAACATCGATGAAAAATACAAGATCGGCGATAAAGTCGGCGGCCGCGTAGTTTCATTAACTGATTACGGCGCTTTCATCGAAATTGAAAAAGGCATTGAAGGATTAATTCATATTAGTGAAATGAGCTGGACGCAGCACATCAGCCATCCTTCGCAGTTTGTTTCTATGGGACAGATTGTTGAAGCAGTTATCTTAAGTTTGGATAAAGATGAAAAGAAAATTTCTTTGGGTATGAAACAATTAACACCCGATCCTTGGCAGGATATCGTTAAGAAATACCCGGTTGGCTCACAGCACGGCGGAGTTGCTCGTAACCTAACAAACTTTGGCGTGTTCGTTGAATTGGAACCTGGTGTTGACGGTTTGGTTCACATCTCGGATCTTTCATGGACAAAGAAAATACGTCACCCCGGTGAAGTTGTTAAAAAAGGTGAGAAGATTGATGTTGTTGTTCTCGGCGTTGATACAGAACAAAGAAAAATTTCTTTAGGACACAAACAAATCAATGCAAACCCATGGGATAATTTCGAAAAAGAATATGCAGTTGGTAAATCGGTAGAAGGTAAAGTTGTACGTATTATTGAAAAAGGATTGATCGCAGAACTTCCGTTGGAAGTTGACGGATTTATTCCTGCAACTCAACTTTCTACTTCAAAGATTAAGAACTTATCATTCTGTTTCCCTGTCGGCGGTAAGCTCGAATTAAAAGTAGTTGAGTTCGATAAAGAAAACAAAAAAATCGTTCTCAGTGCTTTGGCAGCTTTGAAAGAAAAATCTGACGAGGAAATCACTGCTTTTATAAATGAACATAAACTCGAAAAAGTTACAGTCCAGGATATAATGCAGGCAGATGCCGGTAAATTCGATTCATCCGATTTCAATTTGTATGAAGACAAGCCGGTTCCGCAAATGCCGCTTGCACCTTCGGAAAACGGAAAAGAAGAAGCAAAAAGTGAATAAACTTATAAAGCTGGAAGCTGTTTGCTTTTAGCTGTTTGATAAAATATTCGGGCTGTGTTTAGTTCAATTCTTTATTAAGTTGAATTTAGATACAGCCCGTTTTGTTATTGTAATAATTACTAATATCGATTAAAGAAAGTATAAATGTCCAAAGTAGCATTTCATACATTGGGTTGTAAATTAAACTTTGCCGAAACATCTACAATCGGTGAACAATTTTTGCAGCACGGCTTCGAGGTTGTCGATTACGAATCAAAAGCCGATGTCTATGTAATTAACACTTGTACAGTTACCGAG
>CAZRMG010000336.1:0-3832 GCA_964601095.1 uncultured Melioribacteraceae bacterium
TGTCATTATTATTCCTTGTACCCAACTTGAATGAGAAGCAAAAATCATTTTATGTACTGACGAGGACCATGGTTCTCCATTTTGTTGAAATTGGTCAACAAATAACTGGTCAAATAAGTCACTAACCGATTCAATTGCTAAATGAAGTTTAGGAAAATTCTTTAACAAAGATTCAGAATTAGTTTTTATAGCATCTAAATGCTTAAATATAGTAGTATTAAAATGGAAATCAGACATAATTATTTTTTAGCAAAATAATCACAATTCATCCCGCATGTATAAATTAATTTATTTAAAAGATCATGTTCTGCAGTTTGCCCGGCTGCGAATTAGAATATAGTCTATGTATTCAATAACTTTATTTACCGTTGACTTGCGGAAAGAAAAGTGATAATGCTTAATCTATAAATCATGTCTTTGCCGATAAAACCCGCATAAATTTTTAAAGTTAATACCGGTTAAATGTACAACGACAATAATATCGCAACCGTTTTGTAACTTTCAACGAACAACCCTGTTACAACAACTTAATTTATTTGTACAATGCTTAACAACAATGTTTTATTTATCACTATACTTAAAAACAACACAAATGTCGCTGTTGAAAACGGCGCCCGGTTGATTTTCTTGTTGTATTGCATTTCATATTTCCGTTGAAACTATCAGAATAATGATATAATTTTGACACGAACAAACAAGGGATCATATAATGCCTATTATTAAACCAATATCTGATTTGAGAAATAAATCAAATAAAATATCTGAACTTGCCAACAATTCCAATGAGCCAATTTTCATAACTAAGAACGGTGAAGGAGATTTGGTTGTTATGTCGATGGCTCATTATTCAAAGCTGCAATTAAAACTTGATTTACTTAGCAAGCTTTCTGTTGCACAAAATCAAAAAGCTGAAGGCGACAAAGGCCGAACTCTTAAACAAGTTATGAATGATATTAGGAATTCTATAAATGCCAACAGATAAATATCAAATTAGACTTCTCCGAATTGCCGAAGAAGATTTAACAGAAATAATATCATTTATAGCAGCCGATAACCCGATTGCAGCAAATTCAATCGCTGACAAAATTGAAAAGAACCTTGAACTCTTATCCGAGAATCCGATGATTGGAAGAATACCCAGAGATGAAGACATCAAAAATCTCGGATACAGATATATAATAGTTCAAAATTATATCGTATTCTATACAATAGAAGAAAGAACAATATTTATTCACCGAATCCTTCACGGTGCAAGAAATTATAAATCACTTCTTTAGCAATATAACTACTGTTTTTCCCGCTTGTAAAAATTAATTTATTTAAAAGATCATGTTCTGCAGTTTGCCCGGTTGCAAATTAAAATATATAGTCTATCTATTCAATAACTTTATTTACTGTTCGCTTGTAGAAAGAATCGTGGTTATACTTAACTTATGAATCATATCTTAGGTATGAAAACCGGCATGAAGATATGTTTATTCTTTTATATAAATTATCTCTCGCAGCCAATGTAAAATTGTATTCCAATAAATAAAAAACCCGGTAAAAAAAATACCGGGCTTTCATAAAACTTCTTTCAAAAACTTTTATGCGTTAAATAATATTTTCTTGTCTTACGCAGAATTATTCAAAATTCTCGCTCTCGTCGTCGTAAACATGTTCGTGGAAAATTTCTTCAAGTTCTTCTTCAAAGAAGAATTTACTTTCACCGAAAGCAGGTTTTAATTCATCAAGCCAAATAGCTTTTTCATCATACTTTGCAAAAAACGGGCGCGCAACCCAATCCGGATCCCTGCCCTGTAAAAACCTCATCACGAAAACTTTTTCATTATTTATTTCACTTACTCCAAGAACCTGTATTTTACCCGGCGTTGTGCTCATACTCGGTCCGCGTACTGTTCTGCAAACCCCGCTAACGCTTTGATATGCTTTTCTAAAAATATTCCATGCTTCGTTAAGAGTAACACCGAAGAATTGCTGAGCGCCGGTATCGCGTGCAACAAACATGTAATAAGGAATACAATTTAGATTGACCTGTTTGCGCCACATTTCCGCCCACAATTCCGGTTTGTCGTTTATATGTTTCATCACCGGCGATTGTGTTCTGATTTGCGCTCCTGTTGATCTTATTCGTAGTATTGCTTTCCTAACTTCTTCGGTTGATAATTCAACCGGGTGATTAAAGTGAGCCATTATAGCAAGGTTTTTTCCTTTCTTAACAATCTTATCAAAAAGGCGGATTAAATCATCCGCGTCATCGTCGGTTGTAAAACGATAAGGCCAATAACCCAAAGCTTTTGTACCGATACGGATTGTTTGAATATTATAAAGATCATCGTCCAAAAGAGAATCGATATAATTTTCAAGTATCTTTGTTTTCATAATCATCGGGTCGCCGCCTGTAAACAACACATCGGTAACCTCGCGGTGCTGTTTTAGATATTCTACCAATAGTTCGGCTTCCTTCATCGCAAATTTCAATTCATTCATACCAACAAACTGCGGCCATCGAAAACAGAATGTACAATACGCGTGGCAAGTTTGTCCCTGACTTGGAAAGAACAATAAAGTTTCGCGGTACTTGTGTTGAACGCCTGTTAATTCAATTCCGTTAACCGAAGGAATATTGTAATGCTGGCCTGCAGGATGCGGATTTAATTCGAGTCGAATGTTATAAGCTGCATTATTAATAATATCTTTATCCGTCTTTCCAAGAATTAGTTTTTCCATTTTTTCATAGTGGCGGGGTATTAACATTTCTTTACGCGGAAATGTTAAAGTATAAATAGGATCATCAGGGATATTACTCCAATCAATCAAATTTTCAACAACATAATTATTAGTTTTAAATGGTAGAACATTTCCTACAATTTCGATTGCATTTCGTTCGGACTGCGAAAGATTTTTAACTTGTTGTAATTGGTCGAAATTTCGAAGGGAGTAGCTTTTGTAAACACCCATGATTTCCTCCTTCTACTTTAATAATGAATAGATATGAATTTAATTTACAAACCGAATGACCGCGAGATTTTTAATTAAGCGGATTAGAATTTTCTATAACGGTATGATGATTTTTTTTACAAGATAATAATTTCTGAGTAAAAATCCAGATAGGGGAAAAATTATTTACGAATGTATATGAAACAGAAAACCACCGATGACCGGTGGTTTTGTTCTATTTAAGAGTTGTAACTTTACTTACATCGTCCAGTTTAATAAACTTTTCTTGAAATTTATAACTGCCTGTCGCAGATTTTACAGTCTTAATAACTTTTACGTTAATGCCGCTTTGCTGCGATTTCTTTTTAGCTTTATCGCCGAATGATTGTTGTTTAGCCATTTTAATTCTCCGTAAATTTTGTGTGCAAATTTATGAAAAATACTTGAAGCGGACAAACGCGAAATTCAACAAAAAACATGCATTTTTTGTGAATTATTTACCAATTACTAAAGTTTCGCCAAAAGATATAAGCATGTTATTCTTTAGTTTGTAATTCCGGCGACCCGCTTCGCTCTCTCGTAAGCGAGGCGAGAAACTGGGAGATAAGCTAAATTTTCTGGATGCCGTGTCTCCCGAAGGGATGCCTTTGGCAAAACACGGAATGACTTCGGACTTTTTTGAAATCGACTATTTCCCTACTCAGCATTTACGTGGTAATGCATGTCATTTGTATGCCAATCGCATTTTAAATTATACGTAACTTCTGTTAATCAGTGAAAGATCGAATTTAGATTAAGTCAGCAAAAGTACCGAAAATTATTTTTACCAAATCGTGAGGAGATAATTTAACCTGCATTCCCCTTGCGCCGGCGCTCATGTAAATTTCATCAA